>NZ_JBEXZS010000197.1:0-59909 GCF_040593685.1 Methylobacterium sp. EM32
CCTCTACGTCGTCCAGGCATCGCCGCCCCAGCGCCCCAAACCGGGACACCCTCCCCCGCCCCCGTCCCGCTTCGGAACTCGCCCGGCGTCAGAACTTGAACGCCGCCCGGGCCGCCTCCTGCGAGGCCTGCTTGCGCCGCTTGTCCTCCTCCAGCCGGGCGATCTCGCGGCGCAGGGCCTCGATCCGCTCGTCGAGGTCGGAGACGGACAGGGCGGCGAGGTCCTGGCCGATCAGGTGCGCGGTCTGCGGCGGCTTGCGGGTCTCGGCGTCGTCGAACATCGGCGTCTCCCTCGCGCGCGGACGCCCTCATGTCCCCGCGCGGCGCGATCCTTAACGCGATTGACTCGCCCGGACCATTCCGCCATACACCGGCGCGACGTGACCGCGCCCCATTCGGGCGCGGTTCGCTTTCGCCAAGACATTCTGGACCACGAGGGCCTCGGCAGCGCGTCGCGCTTAAGCCGGCCCCGGCCTTCGGAGAACGAGCCGTGAAGAGAACCTATCAACCGTCGAAGCTCGTGCGCAAGCGCCGCCACGGCTTCCGTGCCCGCATGGCCACCGTCGGCGGCCGCAAGGTCATCGCCGCCCGCCGCGCCCGCGGCCGCAAGCGCCTGTCGGCGTAAGGCCCCTCGCGGTGCCGACAAGCGCCGCGATGACCGGTGGTTCGCCGCCGATCGGCCGGATCACCCGGCGCCCGGATTATCTGGCGGCGGCCAAGGGCCGCCGTTTTCATACCGAGCGCCTGACGGCACAGGGCCGCCTGCGGGACGATGGACCGCCGGGCGGCCTGCGCGTGGGCTTCACCGTGACGAAGCGCGAGGGCCACGCCACCGAGCGCAACCGCATCCGCCGCCGCCTCAAGGTCGCGGCGCAGATCGCGGCGGCGCAGGCCGGTCCGGCGCAGCGGGACAAGGCGGCCGACGTGGTGCTGATCGGCCGGCGCGACGCCCTGGCGGCGCCCTTCGCGCAGCTGGTCGAGGACGTCCGCCAGGCCCTCGGCGCGGTCACGAAGCCGCGGGCGCCGAAGCCGCCCTCCCCCGAGGGTGGGCAGCCCGCCCGCAAGGCGGGACGCGGCAAGCGGGGCTCGGGCGGAGCGGGGACGACCCCGCGACCGGAGCCGAGACCCCCGGAACGGAATTCGTGAGGCGATCCCGGCCAGCCGGAATCGCCTCGTCGTGTTGGTCGTGAGGGCCGGGACGCGGGCCGCCAGGCCCGCCCTCGGTCCCGCTCTTTAGGCGGCAGGCGTCGCGGGTCCATGGGTAACGACAAGACGAACATGATCATCGCCGTGGTGCTGTCCCTGGCAGTGCTGCTCGGCTGGAACTACTTCGTCAGCGCGCCGCAGGTGGAGCGCCAGCGCCAGGAGCAGGCCGCCAAGCAGGCCCAGGCCGCGAAGGACGGCCCGGCGGCGAGCCCCCGCGAGGGCGGCCCCGCGGCGCCGTTGCCCGGCACCCTGCCGGGCGCCCCCGCCGGCAGCCCGGCGCTCGCCGCGAGCCGCGCCGAGGCCCTCGCTCGCTCGCCGCGGGTGAAGATCGACACCCCGGCTCTGGCCGGCTCGGTGGCGCTGAAGGGCGGCCGCATCGACGACGTGCTGCTGAAGAACTACCACGAGACCGTCGACAACTCGTCGCCGCGCATCGAGCTGCTCTCGCCGACCGGCTCGGCCAACCCGTACTACGCCGAGTTCGGCTGGGTCGGGCAGAATGCCGGCCCGCTGCCGGGCGGCGACACGCTCTGGACGGCCGAAGGCGACGTGCTGACGCCGCAGAAGCCCCTGGTCCTGACCTGGGATAACGGCGCCGGCCTCACCTTCCGCCGCACCATCACGGTCGACGACAAGTTCATGTTCACGGTCGCCGACGCGGTCGAGAACAAGGGCGGCAACGCCGTCACCCTCTACCCGTACGGCCTCGTCTCGCGCTGGGGCAAGCCGCACACGCAGGGCTATTACGTGTTGCACGAGGGCCTGATCGGCGTCCTCGGCGACCAGGGCCTGCAGGAATACACCTACGACAAGCTGGCCAAGGAGAACCCGCTCGGCGCCCCCGGCACCCGCGGCCATTCATGGACCGGCGTGACCGGCGGCTTCCTCGGCATCACCGACAAGTACTGGGCCGCGGCCGCGATCCCCGACCAGGCGGCGCCCTATACCGGCTCGTTCACCGAGCGCGACGAGGGCGCCACCAAGGTCTACCAGGCCAGCAGCCTCGGCGAGGCCAAGCAGCTCGCTCCCGGCGCCTCCGTGCAGGCCAGCCAGCGCCTGTTCGCCGGCGCCAAGGAGGTCGGCGCCATCGATGGCTACGAGAAGTCGCTCGGCATCAAGCGCTTCGATTTGCTGATCGACTGGGGCTGGTTCTACTTCATCACCAAACCGATGTTCAAGGCGCTGGACTTCTTCTACCGGCTGTTCGGCAACTTCGGCGTCTCGATCCTGGTCGTCACCCTCATCCTGAAGCTGTTCTTCCTGCCGATCGCCAACCGCTCCTACGTCTCGATGGCCAAGATGAAGGCCGTCCAGCCGGAGATGACCGCCATCCGCGAGCGCTACGGTGACGACAAGGTCAAGCAGCAGCAGGCGATGATGGAGCTGTACAAGAAGGAGAAGATCAATCCGGTCGCCGGCTGCTGGCCGGTGCTGGTGCAGATCCCGGTCTTCTTCGCGCTCTACAAGGTGCTGTTCGTCACCATCGAGATGCGGCACGCGCCGTTCTTTGGCTGGATCCGCGACCTCGCGGCGCCGGACCCGACCTCGCTGTTCAACCTGTTCGGCCTCCTGCCCTACACCCCGCCGGACTTCCTCCACCTCGGCATCTGGCCGCTCATCATGGGCGTGACGATGTTCGTGCAGATGAAGATGAACCCCGCGCCGCCGGACCCGGTCCAGGCCCAGGTCTTCACCTTCATGCCGATCATCTTCACCTTCATGCTCGGCTCGTTCCCGGCCGGCCTGGTGATCTACTGGGCCTGGAACAACACCCTGTCGGTGATCCAGCAATACGTGATCATGCGGCGCAACGGGGTGAAGGTGGAGCTGTGGGACAACCTGCGCTCGACGTTCTCGCGCACGCCGAAGGCCGCCAAGGCCAAGAGCTGAAGGCTAGGAGCTGATGCAGGACGATCCTCGTTCTGAGGAAGAGAAGGTTGCCGCCCTGCGTGAAGCAGGGCGGCTGCTCTTCGCCGGCTCGGCCGACTTCTTCTACGCCGCCGACAAGCTCGCGATCCTGCCGCCGATGCGGGGCCACGAGATCGCCTTCGCGGGCCGCTCCAACGTCGGCAAGTCGAGCCTGATCAACGCGCTCACCGGGCGCAACGCGCTGGCCCGCACCTCGCACACGCCGGGGCGCACCCAGCAGCTCAACTTCTTCGACATAGGCGGCGGCAAGCTCGTCCTCGTCGACATGCCGGGCTACGGCTACGCCGCGGTCGAGAAGGCGAAGGTCGCGGCCTGGACCGAGCTGATCCACGACTACCTGCGCGGGCGGGCCAACCTCGCCCGGGTCTACGTGCTGATCGACTCGCGCCACGGCATCAAGCCGATCGACGCCGAGGTGCTGGACGGCCTCGACAAGGCGGCGGTCTCCTACCAGATCGTGCTGACCAAGGCCGACGCGCTCAAGAAGGGCGAGATCGACGCGCGGCTCAGCGCCACCGCGACGGCGATCTCGCGGCGCCCGGCGGCTTACCCTGAGATCATCCTGACCTCGAGCCGCACCGACGACGGCGTCGCGGATCTGCGCGCCAGCATCGCCCGCCTGCTCGCCGAGCGCGGCGAGTGATGCAGACCTTCAACGGGAATTCCGCTGCCGACCGCGCCCTGATCGCGCTCGCCGGGCTCGCCGGTGCGCTCGGCGTCGGGTTGTCGGCGGCGGCGGCCCATATCGCTGGCGCCACGAGCCTCGCGACGGCCGCGCAGTTCCTCCTCTTCCACGCCCCTGCCCTGCTCGGCCTCGCGCTGCTGGCCGGCAGCGGTCGCGTGCCTCCGGTCCCGGCGCGGCTCGCGGGCTTCGCCCTCGCGCTCGGCCTCGCCCTGTTCTCCGGCGACCTCTCGGTCCGGGCGCTGCTGCAGGTGCCGCTCTTCCCCATGGCGGCGCCGAGCGGCGGCATGATCCTGATTCTCGGCTGGGTGCTGGTGGCGGTCGCGGGCCTCTGGCCGGCCAGGCACTAACGAGCCGTCCCGAGCGTCGTTTCCGCCCTCAAGGCCAAGCTTCCCTCGGCTCTCCCCCTGGACATCACACGCCTGCGGGCCACATCTGCCGCAAACACGCGGAGACCGCAGGCATGAACCCGCTCAAGAAGCTGCACGCCGAACAGGACCAGGCCGTCTGGCTCGATTTCGTGGCCCGGGGCTTCGTTCAGGAGGGTGGGCTCAAGCGCCTCGTCGACGAGGACGGCCTGCGCGGCGTGACCTCGAACCCGGCGATCTTCGAGAAGGCGATCGGCCATTCCGACGAGTACGACGACGCCCTCAAACGCGCCGGCGACGAGCGGGTGATCGATCTCTACGAGGGCTTGGCCATCGCCGACATCCAGGCGGCGGCGGACGTGCTGCGCCCGGTCTACGACGCCAGCGGCGGCCAGGACGGCTTCGTCAGCCTGGAAGTGTCACCGTATCTCGCCCTCGACACCGCCGAGACCCTCGCCGAGGCCCGCCGCCTGCACAAGGCGGTGGCCCGCGACAACCTGATGGTGAAGGTGCCGGCGACGCCCGAGGGCATCCCGGCGATCCGCGACCTCACCGCCGACGGCATCAACATCAACGTCACGCTGCTCTTCGCGCAGGATGCCTACGAGCAGGTGGCGAACGCCTATATCGAGGGCCTCGAACGCTTCGCGGCGAGCGGCGGCGCGATCGACCGGGTCGCGAGCGTCGCGAGCTTCTTCATCAGCCGCATCGACGCGGCGGTGGACAAGCTGCTCGACGAAAAGATCGCAGCGGCCAACGATCCTGACGAGAAGGCGGCCCTGGAGGGCCTGAAGGGCAAGGTCGCGATCGCCAACGCCAAGCTCGCCTATCGGCGCTACAAGCGCCTGTTCGCCGGCGAGCGCTGGCAGAAGCTCGCCGCCAAGGGCGCCCATCCGCAGCGCCTGCTCTGGGCCTCCACCGGCGTCAAGAACAAGGCCTATTCCGACGTGCTCTACGTCGAGGAGCTGATCGGCCCCAACACCGTCAACACCATTCCGCCGGCGACGATGGACGCCTTCCGTGATCACGGAAAGGTGCGAGCGAGCCTGGAAGAGGGCGTCGACGAGGCCGAGCGGGTGCTCGCCCACCTCGCCAAGACCGGGATCGACCTCGATGCCGTGGCGCGCCAGCTGGTCGAGGAGGGCGTGCAGCTCTTCGTCGACGCCGCCGACAAGGTGCTGGGTGCGGTTGCCGGCAAGCGCGAGAAATTCCTCGATCATGGCCTCGACCGGCAGGCCCTGGCCCTCGGCAGCCTCGACGCGCCGCTGAAGACGGCGATCGAGACCTGGCGCAAGGACGGGTTGGTGCGCCGCCTGTGGCAGCGCGACGCCGGGGTGTGGAGCGGCGCCGACGAGGCGAAGTGGCTCGGCTGGCTCACCATCGTCGAGGATGAATCGAAGAAGACCGCCGAGTACGCCGCCTTCGCCGACCAGGTGAAGCGGGAGGGCTTCACCGACGTGGTGGTGCTCGGCATGGGCGGCTCCAGCCTCGGGCCGGAGGTGCTGGCCGAGACCTACGGGCCGCAAGCCGGCTTCCCGCGCCTGCGCATCCTCGATTCCACCGATCCGGACGAGGTCCGCGCGGTCGAGGCCGCGGTGACCCTCGAGCGCACCCTGTTCATCGTCGCCTCGAAGTCGGGCTCGACCCTCGAGCCCAACGTCTTCCGCGACTACTTCCTCGGTCGGATGCGCGACGTGGTCGGGGACGAGAAGGCCGGCCGGCACTTCGTCGCCGTGACCGATCCGGGCTCGGCGATGGAGAAGGCGGCCAAGGACGACGGCTTCCGGCGCATCTTCTACGGCGTGCCGCAGATCGGCGGGCGCTACTCCGTGCTCTCGGCTTTCGGGCTGGTGCCGGCCGCCGCCATGGGCCTCGACGTCGCGTCCTTCCTGGCGAGCGCCCGCACCATGGTGCGCTCCTGCGGCTCCGACGTGCCGCCGGACCTCAATCCCGGCGTGCAGCTCGGCCTCGCCATGGGCATCGCGGCGACGGCGGAAGGCCGCGACAAGGTCACGCTGATCGCCTCGCCCGGCATCGACGCCTTCGGCGCCTGGGCTGAGCAGCTGATCGCCGAATCGACCGGCAAGGAGGGCAAGGGCCTCATCCCGATCGACAACGAGCCGCTCGCCGCGCCCGCCGCCTACGGCAAGGACCGGTTCTTCGTCTATCTGCGCCTCGACGAGGGGGCGGATGCGGGCCAGGATTCCGCCGTCGAGGCGCTGGAGGAGGCGGGCCACCCGGTGGTGCGGATCGCGCTCGCCTCGAAGGCCAGCCTGCCGCAGGAATTTTTCCGCTTCGAGATCGCCACCGCGGTGGCGGGCGCGGTGCTCGGCATCAACCCGTTCGATCAGCCCGACGTCGAGGCGAGCAAGATCAAGACCCGGGAGCTCTTCTCCGCCGCCGAGACGAACGGTGCCCTGCCGGCCGAGACGCCGGTGGCGGAGGATGACGGGTTCGCCCTCTACACCGACCCGACGAATGCCGACGCCCTGCGCAAGGCCGGCGCCGGCGTGGACCCGGAGAGCTGGATCAAGGCGCAGATCGGGCGCGTGGGAGCGGGCGACTACGTCGCGCTGCTCGCCTATGTCACCCGCAACCCGGAGCACTTGGCGCCGCTCCAGGAAGCCCGAGTGCGCTTACGCGAAGCGAAGCACGTCGCGACCTGCGCCGAGTTCGGGCCGCGCTTCCTGCACTCGACCGGCCAGGCCTACAAGGGCGGGCCCGACAGCGGCGTCTTCCTGCAGATCACCTCGGAGGCCCCCGACCTCGCCATTCCCGGCCGCAGCCTCGGCTTCGCGACCGTGATCGCCGCGCAGGCCCGGGGCGATTTCGGCGTGCTCTCCGAGCGCGGCCGCCGGGCCCTGCGCGTTCACATCAAGGGCGATGTGGGCAAGGGGCTCGACCGGCTGAAGTCGGCGCTTAGTTAGAGGCTAAAGCGCAGCCTCCCCTCTCCAGGCGATGCCGGGCTTGCCCGGTATCGCTGCGAGGTGTGGGAGAGGGGTCGGGGGTGAGGGTGCTACGGCTCCGTGTGAAGAACTAACCGTGGCGCTGCCAGCACGACGGTCTGAGCTCTAATCGGCAGCGTGTCACCCTCACCCCTAGCCCCTCTCCCACACGGGAGAGGGGGACCGCGCCAGTGACATAAGACAACGGGCCCCACGCCCACGGGCCGCCGGCCCCGGCCTCGCCGGCGAGGAGTGACGCGATGCAACTCGGCATGGTCGGTCTCGGTCGGATGGGCGGCAACATCGTCCGGCGGCTCCTGCGCAACGGACACACGGCCGTGGTGTTCGACCAGGATCCCAAGGCCGTGGCGGCCCTGGTCCAGGAGGGCGCGGTCGGCGCCGACAGCCTCGAGGACTTCGTCGCGAAGCTCGACGTGCCGCGCACCGCCTGGGTGATGCTGCCGGCGGGCGATCCGACCGAAGTGACCGTCATGAAGATCGCCGGGCTGATGCAGCCCGACGACGTCATCATCGACGGCGGCAACTCGTTCTACAAGGACGACATCCGCCGCGCTGCGATCCTCGACGAGAAGGGCCTGCACTACGTCGATGTCGGCACCTCCGGCGGCGTCTGGGGGCTGGAGCGCGGCTACTGCATGATGATCGGCGGCCACAAGGCGGCGGTCGACCGGCTCGACCCGATCTTCTCGACCCTCGCCCCCGGCCTCGGCGAGGTGCCGCGCACCCCCGGCCGCGACGGCCGCGACGCCCGTGCCGAGCACGGCTACATCCATGCCGGCCCGAGCGGCGCCGGCCACTTCGTCAAGATGATCCATAACGGCATCGAGTACGGCCTGATGCAGGCCTATGCCGAGGGCTTCGACATCCTCAAGCACGCCAATTCCACGGAACTGCCGGAGGCGCAGCGCTTCGACCTCAATATCGGCGACATCGCTGAAGTGTGGCGCCGGGGCAGCGTGGTCTCGTCCTGGCTCCTCGACCTGACCGCGACCGCGCTCGCCGGCGACGAAAACCTCGATGCCTTCTCGGGCCACGTCGCCGATTCGGGTGAGGGCCGCTGGACGCTGAACGCCGCGATCGAGGAGGCCGTGCCGGCCCACGTGCTGTCGGCCGCCCTCTACGCCCGCTTCCGCTCGCGCCAGAGCGCCACCTACGCCGACAAGCTGCTCTCGGCGATGCGCAAGGGCTTCGGCGGCCACCAGGAGCCGAAATGACGAGCGCCGAAATGACGAGTGTCATGGCCGAGGGGGCCGCGCCCCCGCCCGCCTGCACCCTGGTGATCTTCGGGGCGACCGGCGACCTCACCCACCGGCTCCTGATGCCGGCCCTCTACAATCTCGGCCGCTGGGGCCTGCTGCCGAAGGACTTTTCCGTGATCGGCGTCAGCCGCACGGAGATGTCGTCGGAGGAGTTCCGCGCCGAGCTGAGCGAGACCGTGCGCGGCTTCATCACCGCCAAGGGCGGTGAGGCCGGCGGCGGCTCGTTCGACGAGGGCGTGTGGAACGACCTCGTCGGGCGGGTCCATTACCGCTCGGGCGACCTCTCGGATTCAGGCTTCTTCGAGGAGCTGAAGGGCGCGATCGCCGAGGTGTCGGGTAAGGAGAGCGGCGGAAACGTCCTGTTCTACCTCGCGGTCGCCGCCAGCCTGTTCGGGACGACGATCGCCAAGCTCGGCGAGGCCGGCCTGGTGAAGAAGGGTGAGGATCGCTGGCGCCGGGTCATCATCGAGAAGCCGTTCGGCCACGACCTGCCCTCGGCGGAACAGCTCGACGCCGACATCCTGAAGGTCCTGTCCGAGGACCAGATCTTCCGCATCGACCACTTCCTCGGCAAGGAGACGGTGCAGAACATCATGGCGTTCCGGTTCGGCAACGGCCTGTTCGAGCCGTTGTGGAACCGCGACCACATCGACCACGTCCAGATCACCGTCGCCGAGACCGTCGGGGTCGAGGGGCGGGGGAAGTTCTACGAGGCCACCGGCGCGCTGCGCGACATGGTGCCGAACCACCTGTTCCAGCTCTACACGCTCGTCGCGATGGAGCCGCCGATCTCGTTCGAGGCCGAGGCCGTGCGCGACAAGAAGGAGGAGGTGCTGCTCGCGACCCCCTCGGCCACGGTCGAGGATGCGGTGCGGGGCCGCTACACGGCCGGTACCGTCAACGGGAAGGCGGTAAAGGATTACCGCGAGGAGCCGGACGTCGCGCAGGACAGCGACACCGAGACCTTCGTCGCCTTGAAGCTCGGCATCGACAACTGGCGCTGGGCCGGGGTGCCGTTCTACCTGCGCACCGGCAAGGCGATGACCCGGCGCGACACCGAGATCGCGATCCGCTTCAAGCAGGCGCCTTTGTCGCTGTTCAAGGGCACCAACGTGCACGAGGACGTGCCGAACTGGCTGGTGCTGCAACTCCAGCCCGACGAGGGCATCTCGCTGCAATTCGGCGCCAAGGTGCCGGGCCCGGCGGTGCGGCTCGGCAGCGTCGACATGCGGTTCTGCTACAAGGACTACTTCAAGACCGAGCCCAGCACCGGCTACGAGACCCTGATCTACGACGCGATGATCGGCGACCCGACCTTGTTCCAGCGCGCCGACATGATCGAGGCCGGCTGGCGCATCGTCCAGCCGATCCTCGACGCGGCGGCAAAGGGCGAGCTCGCCACCCTCCCCTACGAGGCCGGCAGCGCCGGGCCGGACCAAGCCCGTGACCTCCTGACCCGCGACGGACGGGACTGGCGCTCGCTGGAGCACGGGTCGTGAGCGCCCTCCCCCCGGGGGCCCGCATCCTGCCCGACGCCGGCGCGGTCGCCCGGGCGGCGGCCGAGCGGCTGGTGGCCGTGGCCTCCACCAGGCAGGGGCGGATCGGGGTCTGCCTGTCGGGCGGCTCGACCCCGAAGCTGCTCTACCGGCTGCTCGCCGGGCCGGACTTCCGCGACCGCCTCCCCTGGGAGCGCCTGCACTGGTTCTTCGGCGACGAGCGCGTCGGCGATGGGCCGGAGGCCGGCAGCAACCGGCGCCTGGCCGAGGAGGCGTTCGGGGACCTCGTGCCCGGCGGTCACCTGCACTCGATCCCGACCGACCGCGCCGTGCCGGCCTGCGCCGAGGCCTACGCGGCGGAGCTGCGGGCCTGGTACGGTGCGGACCGGCTCGACCCGGCCCGGCCGCTCTTCGACCTCGTGCTCCTCGGCCTCGGCGAGGACGGCCACACCGCCTCGCTGTTCCCGGGCAAGCCCGAGGCGCGGGAGGGCGAGGCCTGGGTGGTGGCGGTACCGGAGGCCGGCCTCGCCCCCTTCGTGCCGCGGGTGAGCCTGACCCTGCCGGCGCTCGGAGCGACGCCGCTGATCCTGTTCCTGGTCACCGGCGCGGGCAAGCGGGCGCCGCTCGCCCGCCTCGCCGCCGGCGAGGCCCTGCCCTCCGGCCAGGCCCGGGCCCTCGGCGAGACGGTGTGGCTGCTCGATCAGGCTGCCGCGGGCTGACGGTCTCGGCGAGCGCCCCGATGCGGACCGGCGAGTCCGTCCGTCGCGACAATCGGAGACGCTGCGCCGGGAGGTGACGCGCCACGCCGTGACGCACGCCTTCGGCCGTTGTCCCGGCGCGGGGGTCAGGCGCTCACACGAAGTGCTTCGAGAGCTTCAGCCCCTGGGCCTGGTAGTTCGAGCCGGCGGCGCTGCCGTAGAGGGCGGCCGGGCGCTGGGCCATGCGCTCGTAGACGAGGCGGCCGACGATCTGGCCGTCCTCCAGCATGAACGGCACGTCGCGGGAGCGCACCTCCAGCACCGCGCGGGCGCCGGTGCCGCCGGCCTCGGCATGGCCGAAGCCGGGATCGAAGAAGCCCGCGTAATGGACCCGGAACTCGCCGACGAGCGGATCGAACGGCACCATCTCGGCGGCGAAGTCCGGCGGCACCTGTACCGACTCCTTCGAGGCCAGGATGTAGAATTGGCCCGGATCGAGGATCAGGGTGCCGGAGCCGTCGGTCCGCAGGGGCTCCCAGAACTCAGAGGCCGGGTAGGTGCGGGGCCGGTCGACGTCGACGAGGCCGGTATGGCGCTTGGCGCGGTAGCCGATCAGCCCGTCGAAGCCCGACAGGTCGACCGAGACCGCGACCCCGCCCTGGAACGAGGGATCGGCGGCGTCGACCAGCGGGGTCGCCGCGTGCAGGCGGGCGAGCGCGGCGTCGTCGAGCCGCACCGCGCCGCGGCGGAAGCGCAGTTGCGACAGGCGCGAGCCGGTGCGCACCAGCACCGGGAAGGTCCGCGGCGAGATCTCGGCGAAGAGCGGGCCGGCATAGCCAGCCTCGACCATATCGAATTCCCGCGCCTGGTCGGTGATGACCCGGGTGAACACGTCGATGCGCCCGGTCGAGCTTTTCGGGTTCGCGCTGGCGGCGAGGTCCGGCGGCAGGGCCAGGCCCTCCTGCAACTCGGCGATGTAGACGCAGCCGGTCTCCAGCACCGCGCCCTGGCGCAGGTCGATCTCGTGCAGCTGGAGCTTGGCGAGGCAGGCGGCGACGTCGCGGGTGCGGCCCGGCAGGAAGCTCGCCCGCACCCGCCAGGCCCGGGCGCCCAGCCGCAGGTCGAGGCTCGCCGGCTGGATCTGGTCGTCCGCGAAGGGACTGGCCGGACGGATCACCCCGGCGCCGGCGAGCGCCGCGATGGCCTCCGCCGATTGAATCCCGTCCTCGAGCTTCACCATGACCCGTCCATCCGCGATAGCGTATTGTCGTAGGCCAGGGTTTCGACGAGGTGAAGAGGCTCAGGCTTCGTCGCGGACACCGCGGACCACGGCGACCGCGAGGCTCGCCCGGGCGATCGCCCCCATGGCGGTGAGGCCGGCGAGCGCACTGGCGACTAGCGGCAGGGTCTCCGGCCACAGGATCAGGGCGGCGAAGCCGAGGGCGGCGACGAGGTCGGCCCCCGGCCCGCCGGCGAGGATCAGCGAATGCAGGTCGGGGCCGGGAAGCGCGGTCCCGGTCCGGGCGGCGGCGCGCGCGGTCAGCCGCGCCACCGCGATCTCGAGGAGAAGGCTCGCGACGAGCGCCGCCGCCGGCCCGCCGGGCGACCGCCAGGCGAGCGCGCCGGCGAGGGCGAGGCGGATCCAGGGCGTCTCCCCCGCCCCCTCGCGCCGCGCCGCGACGAGCGCCAGCCCGCACCAGAGGGCGAGCAGCACGAGGGCGGCGCTGTCGGCGCGGAGCGCCAGGCTCAACGCGGCGAGAAGTCCCGCGACGGTTGTGGACGAGCGAAGGAACCTCATGGCCGGGATGGGCGCGCCTCGTGCAGAATTACCGACCGTGATCGCCGGTGATTGACGATCCGGAAGGCCGGACGTACCACGACCCCCGTCGGCCGTCGCGCTTGCCCGCGGGCCGCCAGCGGAGGTTCCCTGATGTACAAGGCCGAGACCCGCGGCATCAGCGTGTCCGTGCAGCCGCGCTTCGTCGAGGAGGAATCCTCGCCCGACAGCGGACGCTACTTCTTCGCCTATACGGTGGAGATCACCAACAACGGCAGCGAGCAGGTGCAGCTGCGCTCCCGCCACTGGCGCATCGTCGACGGTCGCGGCGAGATGCAGGAGGTGCGCGGCGCCGGCGTGGTCGGCAAGCAGCCCGTGCTCGGGCCCGGCGAGTCGTTCAGCTACACCAGCGGCTGCCCCCTCACGACGCCGGACGGCACGATGGAGGGCACCTACACCATGGCGACCTCGGACGGCCGCAGCTTCGAGGCGGCGATCCCCGCTTTCTCGCTCGACTCGCCGCATGTCCGCCGGGTGATGCACTGACGTCCAGCCGTGCTCCGGCATCCGGGGGTCCTTGCGCTGGCGCGGCTGTCGGGGGCGGCGGGCTTGGGCTAAGACCTGGACTTTCCCCCTGTGAGACCGCCCGCCCCGATGACCCAGACCGGCCCCCGCCTGACCCCGCTCGAACTCCTCGCCCGGCTGGTCTCCTTCGACACCGAGAGCCAGAAGTCGAACCTGCCGCTGATCGCGTGGGTCCGTGACTACCTCGACGCCTGGGGCGTGCCCACCATCGTCGCCCCCAACGAGGCCGGCGACAAGGCCGCCCTCTTCGCCACGATCGGGCCGATGCGGGACGGCGGCGTGGTGCTGTCGGGCCATACCGACGTGGTGCCGGTGGCGGGCCAATCCTGGACCAGCGATCCCTACACGCTCCGCGTCGCCGACGGCAAAGCCTATGGCCGCGGCGCCGTCGACATGAAGGGCTTCGACGCGCTCTGCCTCGCCCTGGTGCCGGAGATGCTGGCGGCCGACCTCAAGACGCCGATCCACATCCTGCTCTCCTACGACGAGGAACTGACCTGCCTCGGGGTCGCCGACGTGATCGCCCGCTTCGGCCAGGATCTGCCGCGGCCCGGCGCGGTGATCGTCGGCGAGCCGACGGACCTCGATGTCGCCGACGCCCACAAGAGCATCTACACCTACCGCACCACCGTTCACGGCCACGAGGCGCATTCCTCGAAGCCGGCGCTCGGCGCCAATGCCGTGATGGCGGCGGCCGAGCTGGTGGCGGGGCTCAACCGCATCGCCGACCAGATGGCGGCGCGGGGCGATGCCGGCGGCCGGTTCGATCCGGGCTACACCACGGTCCATGTCGGGGTGATCGGCGGCGGCACCGCCCGCAACATCCTGCCGAAATCCTGCGAGTTCCAGTGGGAATTCCGCGGCCTGCCGGACCTTCCCCGCGACGAGATCCCGAACCTGTTCGCGACCGAGGTGGAGCGGGTGACCCGCGAGCGGCTCAACCGCTTCGGGGCCTACGGCCATATCGAGACCGAGGAGGACGCGGCGGTGCCGGGGCTGGCGCCCGAGCCCGGCTCGCCGGCCGAGCGCCTGGCCCTGCGGCTCGCCGGCCGCAACCACACCATCACGGTGCCCTACGCCACCGAGGCCGGCCGCTTCCAGCTCGCCGGCCTGCCGACCGTGGTCTGCGGCCCGGGCTCGATCGACCAGGCGCACCAGCCGGACGAGTACATCACGCTCGCGGCCCTGGAGGCGGGGGAAGTGTTCCTGCGTCAGCTGGTGCGGGATTGCGCGGCGGGATGGAGCCCGGTTTGAGACCGCTTCAGCCAAGCTGAGGATTGTAGTCAATCCGCTCCCACCGCTCAGGGTCATCCCGGGGCTCGCCAACGGCGAGAGCCCGGGATCCAGAAACGCAGGTGAAGGAGAAACAGGCTGATCAGGTCCGCTTCATTCTGAAAGTCCAGCGCTTCTGGATTCCGGGCTCCGCTTCGCGGCCCCGGAATGACCCTGAGGATGAGAACAGACCTGAGAGCAGCCTGCCCCGCCTCACGCTTCGCTAACCTCACGGCTTCCGGGCCAGCGCCAGCCCCAGACCCGCCCCGAGCAGCAGCCCGCCGGTCAGCCGGTTGCGCCAGCGCCCCTTCGCCAGCACGACCCGCGCCCGCCCCGCCAGCACCGCCCAGACCACGTCGCCAGCGGCCGCCAGCACCAGGAAGGTCGCGGCTAGCAGCACCAGCTGACCGAACGGCGCCGCGTCGCGGCTGACGAACTGGGGCAGGAAGGCACCGAAGAACAGCAGCGTCTTCGGGTTGGTCAGCGCCACCAGGAAGCCCCGCAGGGCGATGGCCCGGACGGCCCGGGGCTCCGGGGCGGTCTGGGCAAGGTCGGTCGCCGGCGCCCGCCAGGCGCGGAACGCGAGCCAGGCGAGATAGGCGACGCCGAGCCAGCGCAGCACCTCGAACCACGTCGCCATCACGGCCAGCATCGCCGAGAGGCCGGCGACCGTCAGCGCCAGCTGCACGGTGAGCGCCGCCCCGACGCTCGCCACGGTGACGAGGCCGTAGCGGCTGCCATGGGCGACGCTGTTGGCGACGATGAGGGCGACGTTCGGACCCGGGATCAGGATCAGGACGAGGGTCGCGGCGACGAAGCCGAGATAGAGGTCGAGGGGCATGGCGGGACGTGTCCGGGGATGAACCGGACCGCAGCGTGCCACGCACGATGCCGCCCCGCCAAGCTCGGACTCTACTGCTGCGCCGGCTGGGTCGTGGTGGTGCCGGTGGCGGCCGGGACGTCCGACTTCTGAGCTTCCGTCTTGCTCGCGTCCGTCTTGGCGGGCTGCTGCCCGAGATAGACGTATTCCGGGGCGGCGCGCAGCTGGTCCTTGTCGGTGTTGATCACCGCCTTCAGCGTCTTGTCGTCGACGCGGGAGACCTGCAGCGCTTCCCTGGCGACCGAGACGTACTTGGTGCCCAGCCCGAGGAAGCCGCCGACGCCGACGACGTAGGACTTCACGGCCAGGTCCGGCCCGAGCACGATGTCGGCCACCGAGCCGATCGTCTCGTTGGCGCCGTTCACGATGCTCTGGCCGATCATCTTCGAGGCCATGAGGTCGCTCGGCTCCTGCGCGACGAAGGTCGGCCGCAGGTCGTTGGCGAGGGTGGCGGGGGCGCCCGGCACGGGTTTGGGACCGCTCGCATCCTGCGCCAGACCGGCGCTGGCGCCGGCGACGAGGAGGACCACGGCGGCGAGGAGGGGGCGAGACATCGAGGGCTCCGGCTTCGTGCGCCCGACACGCTCGGGCGCATGATGAGTCGGTTGCGGTGCGAAAGGTTCCCTCGCACACCCGCTTTCCCTGGGGGCAGGCCCCGTTTCAGCCCTGTGGGCCGTGCCCTTCGTCGCGGGCGATCTCGGCCTCCACCTCGGCCGGGTCGAGGTCGTAGTGGCGCGAGCAGAACTCGCAGGTGATGCCGATGCGGCCGTCCTCGCCGACGATCTCGCGGCGCTCCTCGGGCGAGAAATTACGCACCATCCCCATCACCCGCTCGCGCGAGCAGCGGCAGGCCTCGTGCACGCCCTGCGCCTCGAACACCCGCACGCCGCGCTCGTGGAACAGGCGGTAGAGCAGGCGCTCGCTCGACACGGTGGGATCGACGAGCTCGTGATCCTCGATCGTGGCGATCAGCGACTTCGCCTCGACCCAGGCATCGTCCTCCTGCGGCCGGCTGTCGTCGAGCAGCGCGTGCCCCTCCGGCAGGTCACCGGGCGGCAGGTCGGCGAGGCGGGCGCGGTCGGGCGAGTGCGGCAGGAACTGCACCAGCAGGCCGCCGGAGCGCCAGGAATTCCCAGGCCCTTCCCCCCCGCCCTCGACCTGCTCGGCGACGGCGAGGCGGACCCGGGTCGGGATCTGCTCCGATTGCCGGAAATATTGGTGCGCCGCCTCCTCGAAGCCCTGGCCTTCGAGCGCCACCACGCCCTGGTAGCGGCTCTGGGCCGAGCCCTGGTCGATGGTCATGGCGAGGTGGCCGTGGCCCAGCAGCTGGGCGGTGCCGGCGCGGGGCCCTGCCGCGGCGACGCGCCCGGCATCGAAGCGGGCGGTGGCGCGCACCCGGTCGGGTGCCTCGAAATCCACCACCACCATCTCGACCGGGCCGTCGGACTTGGTCTGGAGCTGGAACCGGCCCTCGAACTTCAGTGAGGAGCCGAGCAGCACGGTCAGCGCCGCGGCCTCGCCGAGGAGCCGCGCGACGGTGTCGGGATAGCCGTGCCGGCGCAGGATGGTGTCGACCGAGGGGCCGAGGCGCACGACGCGGCCGCGCACGTCGAGGGGCTCGACCGCGAAGGGCAGGATCGCGTCGTCGCGGCCGTCATGGCTCTGGGCGAGGCTCTGGGAAGGGGTCGTCTCGGACATGCTCTCACCGCCGCCGGCCCGACGAGGCCCGGCACTCGTGCAGGACAAAGAAGGTCTCCCGGCGGGGCGCCTTCCGTACGGGTCGCGGCGCACGTCTCCGGGGAGGGCGAGACGGCGGAGCGAGGGGCGGGAGACGCCGCGGCGAGAGACCGGCGTATCCCGGTATATGGGAGGCGGAGCGATGTTTTCGAAGGGGTTGCCGCGCGGGCCGGAGCATCGGGGCTGGCCGGATCGAACCCGATGGTCCTGACACGCTCTGCGTCATCCTGGGGCCGCGCCGCGGAACCCGGGATCCATCACCGCTGAGGAGGCCGGATGAGGCGGTGTGCGTTCCGACTTATTCTGAAGCCTCCGCGGCATCCCGGGTTCTCGCCTTCGGCGAGCCCCGGGATGCCGCGGAGGGTGTCAGCTGCCGTCATGCAGGCCGAAGCACGCCGTCAGGCGACGGCGCCGAGGCACCAGGCCAGGATCCCCTTCTGGGCGTGGAGCCGGTTCTCGGCCTCGTCGAACACCACCGATTGCGGTCCGTCGATCACGTCGGCGGTGACCTCCTCGCCGCGATGAGCCGGCAGGCAGTGCATGAACACCGCGTCCTTGGCAGCCGCCGCCATCAGCCGGTTGTTGACCTGGTAGGGCATCAGGAGGTTGTGGCGGTGCGCCTCGTCCTCGTCACCCATCGAGACCCAGCAATCGGTCACGACCGCGTCGGCCCCGGCCACCGCCTCGAACGGGTCGGCGGTGACGCTGAGTTCTGCGCCCTCCGCCTTGGCGCGGGCGATCAGGCTCTCCGGCACTGGCAGCTCCGGCGGGCAGGCGACGTTGAGCTTGAAATCGAACCGGGCCGCGGCGTGGGCCCAGGAGGCCAGCACGTTGTTGGAATCCCCCGACCAGGCGACGGTGCGGCCCTTGATCGGGCCGCGATGCTCCTCGAAGGTCATCACGTCGGCCATGATCTGGCACGGATGCGAGTCCTTCGTCAGGCCGTTGATGACCGGGATGGACGCGTACTCCGCCAGTTCCAGCATCATGCCGTGGTCGAGGATGCGGATCATGATCGCGTCGAGGTAGCGCGACAGGACCCGGGCGGTGTCGGCGACGGTCTCGCCGCGGCCGAGCTGCATCTCCCGCCCGGTGAGCATCAGGGTCTCGCCGCCCAGCTCCCGCATCGCCACGTCGAACGAGACGCGGGTGCGGGTCGAGGGCTTGTCGAACACCATCCCTAAGAACTTGCCGGCGAGCGGCCGCTCGGCCGGCGGCTCGCCCTTGCGGCGGCGGCGCTTCAGCTCGGCGCAGGCGTCCAGCACCGTGCGCAGCTCGGGGCCGGAGAAATCGGTCAGGTCGAGGAAGTGCCGGGGGGCCGGCGCGATCTTCACGGGCGCGTTCATCACTCTGCGGCCCTCCGGCCCCTCGTTTCCATGGCGGCGCAGGCCGCCTCCAGCTTGTCCAGGGCCGCCCCGACCTCGGCCTCGCCGATGATCAGCGGCGGCAAGAGGCGCACGACGTTGTCGCCGGCCGGGATCACCAGGAGGTGCTCGTCCCGAGCGGCGGCGGCGAAGTCGGTGTTGGTGACGACGAGGCGCAGGCCCATCATCAGGCCCTCGCCGCGGATCTCGTCGACGACGTCCGGGTAGCGGTCCTTGAGGGCGGCGAGGCGCTGTTTCAGGAGCAGGCCGGTCTGGCGCACGTGCTCCAGGAAGCCGGGGGCCAGGATGATGTCGAGCACGGCGTTGCCCACCGCCATGGCGAGCGGGTTGCCGCCGAAGGTGGTGCCGTGGGTCCCCACCACCATGCCGCGGGCCGCCTCGCTGGTGGCGAGGCAGGCGCCCATCGGGAAGCCGCCGCCGATGCCCTTGGCCGAGGACAGGATGTCGGGCGTCACGCCGGACCATTCGTGGGCGAAGAGCTTGCCGGTGCGGCCGATGCCGGTCTGGACCTCGTCCATGATCAGCAGGAGGCCGTGCTCGTCGCAGAGCGAGCGCAGGGTGCGCAGCCACTCGTGCGAGACGACGCGCAGGCCGCCCTCGCCCTGGATCGGCTCGATCATCAGGGCGGCGGTCTCGGGGGTGATGGCGGCCTTTAGGGCCTCCAGGTCGCCGAACGGCACCTGGTCGAACCCGTCGACCTTCGGGCCGAAGCCGTCGATGTACTTCTGCTGCCCGCCGGCCGCGATGGTGGCGAGCGTGCGGCCGTGGAAGGCGCCCTCGAAGGTGACGATCCGGTAGCGCTCCGGATGGCCGCCGGCGGCGTGGTACTTGCGCGCCATCTTGATGCAGGCCTCGTTGGCCTCGGCACCGGAATTGGCGAAGAACACCACGTCGGCGAAGCTCGCCTCGGTCAGCCGCTGGGCCAGCCGCTCGGCCTCCGGCACCTCGAACAGGTTCGAGACGTGCCAGACCTTCTGGGCCTGCTCGGTCAGCGCGGCGACGAGGTGCGGATGGCCGTGGCCGACCGAGTTGACCGCGATGCCGGCGCCGAAATCGAGGTATCGCGAGCCGTCTCGGGCGATGAGCCAAGCGCCCTCACCGCGCTCGAAGGACACCTTGGCCCGGGCGTAGGTCGGCAGCAGCGAGGAGGTCACGATCTCGTCTCCGTCGCGGTCGAGTGAGTCGGTCGACCGGAAAACAAAGCGCCGCCTCGAAGGGCGGCGCGCGCGGATACTATGGAACGAGCGCGCTGTGTCAACGCCGCCCCGTGAAGATGACGCCGAGATGACATTGCGATGCCCTCTCGCCCGGGGTTGCGGCGGGACTTCCTTCGGGGCACAGACCCTCGGGCGGCCGGTCCCCGGCCGCGCCGCGGCGGGGGCGCCGCGGGACGACGGACCGGCCCGGCATGCCCGGCGGATCGATGCCCCTTCGATGCCCCGGGGCGGGCCTGGTGGGAGACCAGACAGATGAGCGCGACCCTCGACCGCCTGAAGGAGCTCGGCCTCACCCTGCCGCCCGCCGCGGCACCCGTGGCGAACTACGTCGGCTTCCAGCGCAGCGGCAACCTGGTGGTGATCTCGGGCCAGCTGCCCTTCAACGCGCAGGGCCAGATCGACCCGGCCCACAAGGGCAAGGTCGGGGCCCAGGTCTCGCCGGAGGCGGCGGCCGAGGCCGCGCGGCACTGCGCCCTCAACGTGCTGGCCCAGCTGCGCGCCGCGGCCGGCAACCTCGACGACGCGGTGGTGGCCTGCCTGCGGCTGGGCGGTTTCATCAACACGGCGCCGGGCTTCTCGGCGGTGGCGGGCGTGATGAACGGCGCCTCCGACCTGATGGTGCAGGTGCTGGGCGAGCGCGGCCGCCACGCCCGCTCGACGATCGGCGTCGCCGAGCTGCCCCTCGACGCCGTGGTCGAGGTCGAGGGCCTGTTCGAGGTTCGCTGAGACTGGTCCGAGCAGCGTCTCACTTTATTCCTATCAGCGGCCCCATCCTGAGGTGTCAGTCCTTCGAGGCTGCTGCAAGCAGCACCTCAGGATGAGCGTGCGGGTAGGATTGAACGCCCATACCCATCAGACAGGCTGCGACCGATGACAGACCGCCTCGCCCCCGACTGGCTGACCGCCCGCCCGATCGCCCATCGCGGCCTGCACGACCGCAATGCCGGCATCCCCGAGAACACGATCGCGGCGGCCGAAGCCGCGATCGCGGGCGGCTATGCGATCGAGTGCGACGTCCAGCTCAGCCGGGACGGCGAGGCGATGGTCTTTCACGATGCCGGCCTCGGCCGGCTCACCGGGACTGACGGCCTCGTGCGCGAGCGCGACGCCGCCGATCTCAGGGAACTGACGGTGCTCGGCAGCGCCGAGCGCGTCCCCACCCTGGCGGAGTTCCTGAAGAAAATCGCCGGCCGCACGCCGCTCGTCGTCGAGGTGAAGACCCGGTTCGACGGCGACCTGGCTCTCGCCCGCCGCACCGCGGAGGTCGTCGCGGCCCATGTTGCGGCCGATGGCGGCCCGGTGGCGCTGAAGTCGTTCGATCCCGCGATCGTCGGGGCGCTCGCCGATCTCGCGCCCGGCATCCCGCGCGGCATCGTGGCGGAGAGCCATCACGATGATCCAGCCTACGCTTCCCTGACCGAGGCGCAGCGGCACGGGCTGGCGCACCTGCTGCACTTTTCGGAGAGCCGGCCGGACTTCCTGTCCTGGCGCGTCGACGACCTGCCGAACGCCGCGACCCATCTCTGTCGCCTACTCGGCCGCATGCCGGTGATGACCTGGACCGTGCGCAACGAGGCGCAGGTGCGGCTCGCGCGGGCGCATGCCGACCAGATGGTGTTCGAGGGCTTCCGGGCCTAGCGGCTCAGGGCCGCGCCGGATCCTGGAACCAGGCGAAACGCGGCGCCATCCCGGGAAACGAGGCGGGCGGGATCTCGGTGCTCAGCGCGTCCGCCACGGCATCGGCCTCGTCCATGGCGAGGCCGACCTGCAGCACCTCGTCGATCACCGCGATAGCGCCGGAACGCACGTCGTAGACCGTCCAGCCGGCGCGGTCGCGGCGGATGTCGTAGCGGATGACGTCGTGATGGATGCTTTGGATCGACATGGCGGACGTCCCGGCTGGTGATGGATGCTGTAGGTCCGGTCAGGGCATGCTCGATGTGCCGGCGCGCACGCGGCGCGACGGGTCGTGTGGGGAGAGGATGTCTAGGTGAAGCGCGACGCCCGACCCCTCCCCCCTCTGCGGGGGAGGGTGGCCTGCGGAGCAGGCCGGGAGAGGGGCAGCGCGACGTTGATTCAGTTGGCGACCTTCAACGAGGTCGCGACCTCTCCGGAAGCCGCGTCCCCTCTCCCGCCCCACTCCGTGGGGCACCCTCCCCCGCAGAGGGGGGAGGGTTCAGGTGGGCGGCGTCGGAGCCAGTCGCCCCGCCCGCACGTAGCCGCGCGAGATCAGCCGGTCCCTCTGGCGCGTCCGCCGCTCGGCCTCGCCGAGATCCGCGAGCGCGTCGGCGATCGCCCGGCGCAGCGCGAGGCCCGCATCGCCCCCGGCGGCGGTGAGGTAGGCGACGGCGATCGTCTCGACGCCGGGCGCCCGCCCGTCCCGTCGTTCCGCCGGCTCGTGACTCATGGATCTGGCTCGCCGCTGCATGAAGCCGGCCATCGCCGACTCACGTTAGAACATAACATGAACAAGCCACGGCGAGGCCGCCCCGGTCAAGCTGCGTTCGTGCCTGCGCCGGCCTATATGGCAGGGGATGTGAATAACGGGGAGAGCGACGCTCAGGGCGCCCGCGTCGCCTCCGGATCGCCGGCGCGCACCGGCGCCTCGACGTAGCGCCCCTGCTCCGGCACCGCGACGCCGCGAAGTCGCGGGCGAGGTCGTGCAGGGCCTGGCGCAGGCCCGGGCCGTGCAGGGGTCGACCGTGGCCGGTGAGCGCCAGCTCGGGCTCGAGCTGAGCCAGCGCCGCGACCGAGCGCCCGCCGGCGTCCCAGTCGGTGGTGAGGTAGCGCGGCGGGCCGTGCATCTCGGGCGCCTGGGTCGCGACGGCGTAGACCGATTCCTGCGCCGTCGTGACGAAGGCGTCGCCGGCGATCAGCGTCCGGTCGGCGGCGCGCCAGAGCGAGACGTGGCCGGGGGAATGGCCCGGCGTGTGGATCCAGCGCCAGCCCGGCAGTGGCGGCACGCCGCCATCCTCCGGCAGGAGGCGCAGGCGGGCGCCGACATCGACCGGCTTCGTCGGGAACAGCGGCGAGAGCCGGGCGACGAGGCCGCCGCCCACGCTCGGATCCGGGGCCGGATAGGCGGCGCTGCCGTCGAGATAGGGGCGCTCCAGGGGGTGGGCCCAGACCGGGACGTCCCAGGCCTCGGCGAGGTCCTCCAGCACCCCGACATGGTCGAAATGGCCGTGGGTGAGCACGATCGCCGCCGGCCGGGCGCCCGCGCCGAAGCGCGACGCGGCGGCCGCTTCGATGGCGCCGCGCGAGCCGATGATCCCGGCATCGACCAGCACCCAGCCGCGGTCGCCGGCGCCGGGCGCGCCGAGATACGCGACGTTGACGAGGACGTGGCGCTGATAGGCGAGGTCCGGGCGCAGGCCGTGGGTGCCGTCCGGGCCGGCGGGCTCGTCGGAGACCGAATCGGGGCCGATCGGGATCTGCTGGGGCATGCCGGCACCTCGCGACGGGACTGCCCGGCTCAATGCCCCCAAGGAGTATCAGTTCCCGCCGGCGGCGCCGGGGCGTGCCGGTTTCGTGACGTTTCTGCCACGACGCGCGGGAAATACACGATTGCGAAACATCCGCGTCCCCAATCGGGCTTTTTCGCGGCTAGCATCGTTGTCGGCGCCCAGGTGCGTCGTCCTTGAAGAAGAAGTCGCCACAAATCGCGGCCAGATCGAGGCAATTTGATGCAAATGCAGTCAACGTCGAGACGCAAGGTGATGGCCGCGCGCGGCCTGATCTCGCTCCTCTGCTCGACGATCTCTTACGCAGCTCTGGCGCAGTCGTCCGGCACCCAGGATCCGGGGCGCGTCGGCGACGCCGCGAGCTGGCGGACGCCGGAATATCTCGCCGATTGGGGCCTGACCTCGATGCGGGCCGACCAGGCTTATGCCCGTGGCATCACCGGCCGCGGCGTCGTGGTCGGCTCGGTCGATTCCGGCTTCCTCGCCACCCATCCGGAATTCGTCGGGCAGGTGACGCCGCTGACGGTCCAGGGCACCTACCTGGCGAACGGCTACCGCTACGAGACCGCCGCGGGCGTGCGCAGCGACCTGTTCTCGGCCGGTACCCCGTTCTCGGTGCCGGGCACCTGGATCCGCGGCACCAACGACGACCACGGCACCCATGTCGACGGCACCATCGTGGCGCGGCGCGACGGCGCCGGCATGCACGGCGTCGCCTTCGGGGCGACCCTGCTCGCCACCAACACCAACGCCACCGATTCGTCGATCTACGGCGCCAACCAGGACTACACCTACTTCAAGGCCGCCTACGGCAACCTGGCGGCCTCCGGGGCGCGGGCGATCAACTCGTCCTGGGGCAGCCCGCCTCCTTCCGAGAACTACAACACGATCGCGGGGGTCGCGGCCGGCTACGCCAAGTTCCAGGGCCGGCCCGACTGGCTCGACGCGGTGGCCGAGACCACCCGGCAATACGGCACGATCATGGTCTTCGCCGCCGGCAATGCCGGGGTGAACAACCCGACGGTGCGGGCCGCCCTGCCCTATTTCGAGCCCGACCTCGAATCGCGCTGGATCGCCGCATCGGGCCTGACCATCGACGACGGCACGGCGTTCAACCGCTGTGGCCTCGCCAAGTACTGGTGCGTCGCCGCGCCCGGCCGCACCATCTTCAGCACCGTCACCTCGACCGCCGGAGTGGCCGGCTACGGCAACAAGAGCGGTACCTCGATGTCGGCGCCCCACGTCACCGGCGCGCTGGCGCTGGTGATGGAGCGCTTCCCCTACATGACCAACGAGCAGGCACGCGACGTGCTGCTTACCACCGCGACCCATCTCGGCAGCGGCCCGGCCGACCGGCCGAACGAGACCTTCGGCTGGGGCAAGATCGACCTCGGCCGGGCGATGAACGGTCCGGGCCAGTTCCTCGGCCGCTTCACCGCCACCCTGCCCGGCGGCACGGTCGACACCTGGTCGAACGACATCTCGGACGCGGCTTTGCGCCAGCGCCAGGTGGAGGATTCGGCCGAGCACGCGACCTGGCTGCAGGACAAGGCCGCCCGCGGCTGGAGCAACGGCCTGCCGGCCGGCGCCACGTCCGACCAGCAGGTGGAATACACCTACCGCGAGGCGCGCGATCAGGCCTTCCTCACCCGCATCTACCAGGGCGGGCTGACCAAGGCCGGGAACGGCGCGCTGATCCTCACCGGCGCCAGCACCTATACGGGCGCGACGGAGGTCAATGGCGGGCTCCTCGCCGTCAACGGCTCGATCACCTCGGCCGCCACCGTCAATGCCGGCGGCACGCTGGGCGGCACCGGCACGCTCGGCGGGCTCGCTGTCCGCGCGGGCGGCACGGTGGCGCCGGGCAACAGCATCGGCACGCTGAACGTCGCCGGCAATGTCAGCTTTGCCCAAGGCTCGCTCTACGCCGTCGAGGTGGCACCGGGCGTGAGCGACCGCATCAGCGCCACCGGCGCGGCGCTGATCGACGGCGGCACCGTAACGGTCGCGGCCGAGGGGACGGGCACGCCCCTGAGCCCCGGAGCCTTGCGCGGGCTGCTCGGCCAGCGCACCACCATCCTGTCGGCGGCCCAAGGGATCACCGGCCGCTTCGACGCCGTGACGCCGGGCTACACCTTCATCGGGGCGAGCCTCGACTACGACCCGAACAGCATCGGCCTGACGTTCGGGCGCAACGCCACGACCTTCGCGTCGATCGGCGCCACCCGCAACCAGGCGGCGACGGGCGGGGCGATCGAGCGACTGGGCTTTGGCAACCCGCTCTACGAGACCGTGCTGGTCAACACCGATGCCGGGGCGGCCCGCAGCGCCTTCGCGTCCCTGTCGGGCGAGGTCCATGCCAGCGCGGTGACGGCGCAGTTCGAGACCGCGTTCTTCGTCCGCGAGGCGATCCTCGACCGGCTGCGCCGGGGTGACCTCGGCGACGCTCCCGTCTTCCCGGGCCTCTCCGCTCCGAGCCTGCCGGCGGCCTATTCCGCCGACCTGCCGGGCCGGATCGCGCCGCCGGTCCAGGTGCCGGCGCAGCTCGTTGAGCCGCGCCCCTACGCTGTCTGGGGCCAGGGCTTCGGCGCCTTCGGCCGTACCCGGAGCGACGGCAACGCCGCCTCGCTGTCGCGGCAGATCAGCGGCTTCGTGCTCGGCGCCGACACCCGGCTCGATCTCGGCGGGCTGCCCGGCGGCTGGCGCGTCGGCGTCGCCGGTGGCTACACCAATACCAGCCTCGACATCACCGGCCGCGCCGCCTCCGGCGTGATCGAGAGCGGCTTCGGCGGCCTCTATGCCGGCACGACCCTCGGACCAGTGGCTTTCCGCTTCGGCGGCGTGGCCGGCGGCAACAGCCTGTCGCTCCGGCGCAGCATCCTGGCGCCGGGCTTCGCGCAGGGCTTGAGCGCCCGCTACGGCGGCCTCACCGCGCAGGTCTTCGGCGAGGTCGGCTACCGGCTGGCCTTCGGGGCGGCTGTGATCGAGCCCTTCGTCGGCGCGGCCGCGATCCGCATCGGCCAGGACGCCTTCGCCGAGCGCGGCGGCCCGGCGGCCCTCTCCGGCCTCGGCCGCGACAACGATCTGGCCGCCACGACGGTGGG
Organism: Methylobacterium sp. EM32; assembly: GCF_040593685.1. Classification (NCBI taxonomy): domain Bacteria; kingdom Pseudomonadati; phylum Pseudomonadota; class Alphaproteobacteria; order Hyphomicrobiales; family Methylobacteriaceae; genus Methylobacterium; species Methylobacterium sp. EM32. The sequence goes on from NZ_JBEXZS010000197.1 coordinate 26,025, forward strand.
CGTGCGGGGCTCGACCCGGCTCTCGGCCGACCTGCCGGTAACTCTCACCGGCCTCGTCGGCTGGCGCCGGGCCTATGGCGACGTGGTGCCGAAGGCCCTCCTCGCCTTCGGGGCCGGCCAGACCGGCTTCCTGGTCGCCGGCGTGCCGATCAACCGCGACGCGGTGGTGGCGCAGGCCGGGATCGACTGGGCCTTCTCCCCGGCGGCGACCCTCGGCGTGTCCTATACCGGCCAGGCCGGCGAGCGGGCGCAGGACCATGCGGTGAAGGGCAACTTCACGTACCGGTTCTGATGCGGTGACACGGAAAGGCCCGCCGCCTCGGGGACGAGGCGGCGGGCCTTTCCGCTGAATTCATACGAATTTCGATTGATTGCTTCGCAATGCGGATTTCGGCTTCGCTCAGTTGCCGCGCGGGCTGGTGATACGAATTCCGGAAGGGATCTTCCGGAATTCGTATCACTGGAATGCCTGTCGACTCGATCGGCAAAACCTTATCCCACTCACGACCTCATCCTGAGGTGCCGCGCAGCGGCCTCGAAGGAGGCCTCCTTCGAGGCCAGCCGATCTTCGATCGGCCGGCACCTCAGGATGAGGTTGTGGTTGGGAAAAAGGTACTGGCGTCACGCAACGAGCGCGATCACGCGCACCGAGCCGCCGAAGGTACCCAGGGGAAGCCGCTTCCCCCGGGAACACCCCTCTCGCTTCAGAACACCTCTTCCCGCCGCGGCGCCGCCTCTTCCGCCTCGCGCCGGGCGATCGAGCGCTCGACCACCTTGGCGAGGCCGACCATGATCGTGTCGAGGGCGTAGTCCTTCGGGGTGTAGATCGCCGCGACCCCCATGTTCTTCAGCACCAATTCGTCCTCGGACGAGATGATGCCGCCGACGACGACCGGAATGTGGTCGAGGCCTTCCTGGCGCAGGCGCGCCCGCACCTCGCGCACCAACGGCACATGCGAGCCCGACAGGATCGACAGGCCGATGATGTGGGCGTTGCGCTCGCGGGCCTTGGCGACGATCTCGGCCGGGGTCTGGCGGATGCCGTCATAGGTCACGTCGAAGCCGACGTCGCGGGCGCGGAGCGCGATCTGCTCGGCGCCGTTCGAGTGGCCGTCGAGGCCGGGCTTGCCGACGACGAGCTTCGGCGCTTCGCCCAAGCGCTCGCCGAGATCGGCGATGAGCAGCCGCGCCTCCTCCGCCGCCCCCGAGGTCACGGTCTCCGGCGTCACGCCGGTGGGTGCCCGGTACTCGCCGAAGACCTGGCGCAGGCGCTCGCCCCACTCACCAGTGGTGACCCCGACCTTGGCGCAGGCGATCGAGGCCGGCATCACGTTGCGGCCCTCGCGCGCCGCGGCCTCGAGCGCGTCGAGTGCCGCCGCCACCGCGGCCGCGTCGCGCTGCGCGCGCCAGGCCTTGATGCGGGTCTGCGCCTCCATCTCGACCGTCTCGGAGACGGTGAAGATCGCCCCGTCGCCGGAGGTGAGGGGCGAGGGCTCGCCGTTCTGGAACTTGTTGACGCCGACCACGACCTGCTCGCCGCGCTCGATCGCCGCGATGCGCTTGGCGTTCGACTCGACCAGAGCCCGCTTCATCAGGCCGGTCTCGATCGCCGTCACCGCGCCGCCGAGCCCGCCGATCCGGGCCAGCTCCGCCCGGGTCTCGGCTTTCAGGGCCTCGACCTTGGCGTCGATGGCGGTCGAGCCGTCGAAGATGTCGTCGTATTCGAGAAGGTCGGTCTCGAAGGCGAGGATCTGCTGCATCCGCATCGACCATTGCTGGTCCCACGGGCGCGGCAGTCCGAGCGCCTCGTTCCAGGCCGGCAGCTGCACCGCGCGGGCCCGCGCCCGCTTCGACAGGGTGACCGCCAGCATCTCGATCAGGATGCGATGGACGTTGTTCTCCGGCTGCTGCTCGGTGAGCCCCAAGGAATTCACCTGGACGCCGTAGCGGAAGATGCGCTTCCTCGGATCGTCGATGCCGTAGCGGTCGCGGGTGATCTCGTCCCAGAGATCGCAGAACGCCCGCATCTTGCAGATCTCGGTGACGAACCGCATCCCCGCATTCACGAAGAACGAGATGCGCCCGACCACATCGGCGAAGCTCGCCTCGTCGAAGGCGGGGTCGTCCCGCACCGTGTCGAGCACCGCGATGGCCACAGCCAGCGCGTAGGACAATTCCTGGACCGGCGTCGCCCCGGCCTCCTGCAGGTGGTAGGAGCAGACGTTCATCGGGTTCCATTTCGGAACCTGGCTCGTCGTGAACAGGATCACGTCCTTGGTGAGCCGCAGGGACGGCCCCGGCGGGAAGACGTAGGTGCCCCGCGACAGGTATTCCTTGATGATGTCGTTCTGCGTCGTGCCCTGCAGCGCCGAGAACGGCGCGCCCTGCTCTTCCGCCACCGCGAGATACAAGGCCAGCAGCCAGGGGGCCGTGGCGTTGATCGTCATCGAGGTGTTCATCTGGGCGAGCGGGATGTCCTGGAACAGGGTCCGCATGTCGCCGAGATGCGCGATCGACACGCCGACCTTGCCGACCTCGCCGCGGGCGAGCTCGTGGTCGGGGTCGTAGCCGGTCTGCGTCGGCAGGTCGAAGGCGACCGACAGGCCGGTCTGCCCCTTGGCGAGGTTGCCGCGGTAGAGCGCGTTCGATTCCGCCGCCGTCGAGTGGCCCGCATAGGTGCGGATGATCCACGGCTTGTCCCGCTTGACGTCCGGTTCGCCCATCTGCGCCCTCGCCCCTCTCTCGTCCCGTCGCCCGCGGGCCCGGATGCCCGCCGCGAAACAGGATGGTAACCACACCCGGCTTGACCGTCATCCTTGACGTAAGGCCCACAAGTAGGCCACGCCGCCAAAAGGGCTATTGAGGCCCCCTGGAACGACGCTAGAATCCACGGTGCAGTGCATCATTTCAAGGGAGGGGTCCGCGATGGCAGCGAGCGCCGCGGTGGAACCGGTTGCGAAGGGTGGACCGGAGCGGAAGGACCTGTACGAGATTGGCGAGATCCCGCCGCTCGGCCACGTCCCGTCGAAGATGTACGCCTGGGCGATCCGGCGTGAACGGCACGGCCCGCCGGAACAATCGATGCAGATCGAGGTGCTGCCGACCTGGTCGATCGGCGACGACGAGGTGCTCGTCCTCGTGATGGCTGCCGGCGTCAACTACAACGGCGTCTGGGCGGGCCTCGGCGAGCCGATCTCGCCGTTCGACGTCCACAAGGCCGATTTCCACGTCGCCGGGTCGGACGCCTCGGGCATCGTCTGGGCGGTCGGCGCCAAGGTGAAGCGCTGGAAGGTGGGCGACGAGGTCATCGTCCACTGCAACCAGGACGACGGCGACGACGAGGAATGTAACGGCGGCGACCCGATGTTCTCGCCGTCCCAGCGCATTTGGGGCTACGAGACGCCGGACGGCTCGTTCGGCCAGTTCTGCCGGGTGCAGTCGCGCCAGCTGATGCACCGGCCCAAGCACCTGACCTGGGAGGAGAGCGCCTGCTACACGCTCACCCTCGCCACGGCGTACCGGATGCTGTTCGGCCACGCGCCGCACACGATCAAGCCGGGCCAGAACGTGCTGATCTGGGGCGCCTCGGGCGGCCTCGGCGTGTTCGGCGTGCAGCTCTGCGCGGCGGCCGGCGCCAACGCCATCGCGGTGATCTCCGACGAGTCGAAGCGTGACTACGTCATGAGCCTCGGCGCCAAGGGCGTCATCAACCGCAAGGACTTCAACTGCTGGGGCCAGCTGCCCAAGGTCAACTCGCCCGAATTCAACGAGTGGACCAAGGAAGCCCGCAAGTTCGGCAAGGCGATCTGGGACATCACCGGCAAGGGCAACGACGTCGACATCGTGTTCGAGCACCCGGGCGAGGCGACCTTCCCGGTCTCGGCCCTGGTGGTGAAGCGCGGCGGCATGGTGGTGTTCTGCGCCGGCACGACCGGCTTCAACATCACCTTCGACGCCCGCTACGTCTGGATGCGCCAGAAGCGCATCCAGGGCTCGCACTTCGCCCACCTGAAGCAGGCGGCCGCCGCCAACCAGTTCGTCATCGACCGCCGGGTCGATCCCTGCATGAGCGAGCTCTTCCCCTGGGACAAGATCCCGGAGGCCCACACCAAGATGTGGAAGAACCAGCACGCGCCGGGCAACATGGCGGTGCTGGTGAACTCGCCGCGCCCGGGCCTGCGGACCTTCGACGACGTGCTGGAGCTGTCGGGGTCGCGATAGCGACCCGCTCGCGATGACGCGATCCGCGTGGCGGTGATGCGGCTCGCGCTTCCCGCCGCACCGGCGACTTGCTAGAACACCTCCGAACTGACGCCGCGCGGGGATTTTCCCCGCGCGGCGTCAGTTCGGACGAAACGACGCTCGGACGACACGAATCATGGAAAAGTTCACCGTGCTGGAGGGCGTCGCGGCGCCGCTGCCGATCGTCAACGTCGACACCGACCGCATCATCCCCAAGCAGTACCTCAAGACGATCAAGCGCACGGGCCTCGGCAAGGGCCTGTTCTCCGAGATGCGCTACCGCGACGACGGCTCGGAGAATCCCGACTTCGTGCTCAACCAGCCGGCCTATCGCAACGCCAAGATCCTGGTGGCGGGCGACAATTTCGGCTGCGGCTCCTCGCGCGAGCACGCCCCGTGGGCTTTGGCCGATTTCGGCATCCGCTGCATCATCTCGACCAGCTTCGCCGATATCTTCTTCAACAACAGCGCCAAGAACGGCATCCTGCTGATCACGGTGGCGCCTGAGGACCTGGAGAAGCTCCTCGACGACGCCAATCGCGGCGCCAACGCGACGCTGACGATCGACCTCGAGAACCAGGTCATCAAGGGACCGGACGGCGGCACCCTGCACTTCGACATCGATCCAGGCCGCAAGCACAACCTCATCAACGGCCTCGACGACATCGGCCTGACCCTCGAGAAGGCGCCGGCGATCGACGCCTACGAGCAAAAGCTTGCCGAGCGGCCCTGGGCGTAACGTCAAGGCACCGTCAGGGAGCGTACGGCTACGCTCGACCGATAATCCCGCAAGGTCGGAGGGCGGTTCGCCGCGGCGAATCCCCTCCGATCGCCGATCCCGTCAGGTTTTCCTTAACCCTGATGCCGCCCTATTCCGGTGCTTGGATCGGCGAAACGGGAGAGACTTCTTGCTCATGACGCGGCGCGCGACCCTCAAGGCCGCCACCCTGCTCTGCCTCGCCGGGATCGGCCTGCCGCAGGCGGCTTTGGCGGATTTCCGCTCCTGCCTCGCCGGGATCGGCCAGGATGCGGCAGCGGCCGGCGTCTCGCCGGCGGCGTTCCAGGCGGCCACGGCCGGCATCACCTTCGACGACAAGGTGATCGAGCTGTCGCAGGCCCAGCCCGAGTTCAAGACCCCGATCTGGGACTACATGGCCGCCCTCGTCGACGACGAGCGGGTCGATGACGGCCGCGCCGCCATGCGCCAGCACGCGAGCGCCCTCGCCCTGGCCGAGTCGCGTTACGGCGTCGACCGCTACACCATCGCGGCGGTGTGGGGCGTCGAATCGAATTTCGGCAAGAACCTCGGCAAGATGCCGCTGGTCCAGTCGCTCGCGACGCTCGCCTGCGGCGGCACCCGCCGGCGCGAGTTCTTCCGCAGCGAACTCATCGCCACCCTGAAGATCATCGCCAAGGGCGACATCGCGCCCGAGCGTCTGACCGGCTCCTGGGCCGGCGCCTTCGGCCAGACCCAGTTCATGCCGACCACCTATCACCGCCTCGCCGTCGACCTCGACGGCGACGGGCGGCGCGACGTGGTCGACTCGGTGCCGGACGCGGTCGGCTCCACCGCCAACTTCCTGCGCGTCGCCAAGTGGCATAACGGCCAGCCCTGGGGCTACGAGGTGCGGCTGCCCTCCGGCTTCAACGTCTCGGCGGCGGGGCGCAAGAACAAGAAGCCGGTGGCGCATTGGGCCTCCCTCGGCGTCACCCGGCTCGACGGGCGGCCGCTCTCGGCCGAGGGGCCGGTCGGCATCCTGGCACCGGCTGGCGCCAATGGCCCGGCCTTCCTGGTGACCAAGAACTTCGACGCGATCTACTCCTACAACGCTGCAGAATCCTACGGCCTCGCCATCGCGGTCCTGTCCGACCGCCTGCGCGGCAAGGCCGGCGTCCAGACCGCCTGGCCGACCGACGACCCGCCCCTGTCGCGCGCCGAGCGCCGCAGCCTCCAGAGCGCGCTCGCCGCCCGCGGCTACGACGTCGGCGAGCCCGACGGCCGGGTCGGCGCCAAGACCCGCGAGGCGATCAAGGACATCGAGCGCCGCCTCGGCATGCCGCAGACCGGACGGCCCGGGGCGAAGGTGCTCGAGGCACTGGTGCGCAACTGACGGGACGATTCGGTCTCCCCTCTTCGTGCATCGGCACACGGGAAGGTGGAGACTGGTTCGCCCATGTCTCCCACTCACGACCTCATCCTGAGGTGCTGCGTAGCAGCCTCGAAGGAGGGGTCCAGAGGTCTCTGCGATATCTGGAGCCCTCCTTCGAGGCTCGCTGACGCTCGCACCCCAGGATGAGGTCGTGGATGGGAGGAGCGGAAGCGTTTCTTAGGCGTTTCCGGGTCGCCGGTCAGATCCGCACCGTCCGGTCCCGCGCAGCGAGCAGCCCGAAACTTCCGGCCGAGACGCACAGGATCGCGTAGAGCGCCGCCGGCAGGCCCCAGCCGCCGCTGAGATCGTGCACGATGCCGACCAGGAACGGCCCGAGGGCCGCGAAGCAGTAGCCGACGCCCTGCGCCATGGCGGAGAGCTCGGCCGCGGCGCGGGGATCGCCGGCCCGCAGCACGATCAGCGTGAGCGCAAGGCCGAAGCAGCCGCCGAGGCCGAGGCCGAGCAGCAGCGCGAAGCCCCAGGCCAAGGCCAGCGGCCCGAGCAGGAGTCCGGTGAAGCCGACGAGCGGCAGGCTGATCACCAGCACCACCCAGGGGCGCTGGTCGGGCCGGCGCGCGGCGAGCGTCGGCACGACGAGGGCGAGCGCGCCCTGCGCCAGCGCCGAGACCGAGGCGACGAGGCCGGCGGTCACGAGGTCGAAGCCCCGGTCGACCAGGGCGGCGGGCAGCCAGCCGAACACAATGTAGGCGAGCGACGATTGCAGGCCCATGAAGGCGGTGACCTGCCAGGCCAGCGGGTCGCGCCAGAGCCGGCCGCTCGGCCGCGCGGCCGAGGCGGAGGGCAGCGGCCGGCCGCGCACGAAGGGCAGCCAGGCGGCGGCGGCCACCAGGGCGGGGGCCGCCCACAGCATCAGGGCCCCGTCCCAGCCGAGGTCGAGGGCGCGGCGCGCCGGCACGGTGAAGCCGGCCCCGGCGGCGGCGCCGAGGCAGAGCAGAGCCGTGTAGAGGCCGGTCATGAGCCCGGCCCGGTCGGGAAAGTCGCGCTTGACGATGCCGGGCAGGATCACCCCGACGATCCCGATCGCCGCGGCGGCGACCACCGAGCCGAGAAAGAGCAGGGGCACTCCGCCGAGGCCGCGCAGGCCGAGGCCGAGCGCCAGCACCACTAGGGCCGCCAGCACCCCGGCATCCGGCCCGATGCGCCGCACCAGCAGCGGTGCGAGGCGGCCGAACACCCCGAGGCACAGGACCGGCAGGGTCACCAGCGCCCCGGCGAGAGCGCCCGAGAGGCCGGTCTCGGCCCGGATGCCGGGCAGGAGCGGGCCGACGCTCGACAGGGCGGGCCGGAGATTGAAGGCGACCAGCATCAGCCCGAGGCCGATCAGGACCGGGGAAAAGCCGGCCCCTGCCCGCTCCGGCTGCGCGATCCCGGCGCCGGGCTCCCGTTCGATGCTCCGCAAGGTGTCCCTCCCCGTCGCGCATCCGCGCGAGTGCGTCGCGCTTGTGCGCGCGTTCGGGAGGGTCATATCGCGATGGCGTCGGGGTGGGCAGCGAAACCTTTGCAACCCCGGCCCGCCGGATCCGTCACTCGGTGGCGTCCGGCGGCGCGGTGCTCGTGCCGATCGCCTCGACCAGGCTGATGATGCGCCGGCGCACCTGGTGGTCGGTGATGCGCTGGAAGGCGCGCACCAATTGCAGGTCCTGGCTCGTCCAGAACACGTCGTGGGCGGCGATGTCGGAGGCGGGCTCGGCGGCCCCCTCCTCGCGCCCGCCATCCGCGCGCGGCGCCCCTTCGTAGAAGAAGCTCACCGGCACGCCGAGCATGTCGGCGATCTGGCGCAGCCGGCTGGCGCTGATCCGGTTGGTCCCCTTCTCGTATTTCTGGATCTGCTGGAACGTCACGCCGAGGGCGTCGCCCAGCTTCTCCTGGCTCACGCCGACGAGAAGCCGCCTGACGCGCACGCGGTGCCCGACATGACGATCAACCGGATCGGGTGCCTTCTTCACATCGACGCTCCGCGGGGCGGGACAGGCGCGCGCCGGACGCGCGCCACAAGGGCCATCACCCCGCACCCTAAGAGCATGATAGTGAAAAAAACATCGCCGAAACGTACGTACGTCGTCCTTTCCCTAAGGTTTCTTGGCAGGTTGCGGTCGAGGACGCCCTCGGTGCCGACCGACAACATGCCCGTCACCCGGCCGTACGGATCGACCACCGCGCTGATCCCGGTATTGGCAGCCCGCACCAGAGGAATCCCTTCCTCCACCGCGCGCAGGCGCGCCTGGGCGAAGTGCTGGCGCGGGCCGGGCGTGTCGCCGAACCAGCCGTCGTTGGTGACGTTGAGGAGCAGGCCGGGCCGCTCCCGGTGCGAGGCGACGGCGCCGGGGAAGATCGCCTCATAGCAGATCGAGGGCGCCACCGGCGGCAGGCCCGGCACCGCGAGCGGCGGCCGCTCATGCGACTCGCCCGCGGTGAAGCCCCCCGGCACCGCCACGAACTGCTTGAGACCGAGCGCCCGCAGCAGGCTGTCGACCGGTCCCGGCAGGTACTCGCCGAACGGCACGAGGTGGAGCTTGTCGTAGCGCCCGCCGACGAGACCGTCCTGCCCGATCATCAGGATCGAATTGTAGAAGTGCAGCCGCTCGCCGGGCAGCGGCTCGTCGGCCCGCGCGGCGCCGGTGACGAGCAGCGTGCCGGGCGGCAGCGCGCTCCCGATCCGCCGCAGCGCCTGCGGATCGCGCTGGATCAGGAACGGGAACGAGGATTCCGGCCAGATCAGGTGGGTGACGTCGGAGAGGCCCTGCCTGTCCGGCGCGGTGGCGCTGTCGCTGAGGCCGAGGTAGCGCTCGAGGATGCCCTCGCGATTGCGCGGGTTGAAGCGGGCATCCTGCGGGATGTTGGCCTGGACGAGGCGCAGGCGCACGTCGGGCACCTCCGGCATCGGCCCGGCCGGCACGCGCAACGCGCCGCCGAGGCCCAGGACCGCGAGGACGAGGAGGGCGCCGACGGGCGGACCCCATCGCCGAACTCCTCCGCCGCCATCGGCGAGGGTGGCGGGCGCCGCTGCGCAGAGGACCGCCAGCACGGTGAGCCCGTAGAGACCGATGACGGAGGCCGCCTGCATCAGCCAGAGGTTCTGGCCGAGCGCCATGCCGAGCGCGTTCCAGGGAAAACCGGTGAACAGGTGCCCGCGCAGCCACTCGGCCCCGGCGACCCCGAAGGCGAGCGCGGCGATCCGGCCCGGCCCCGGCGACCACAGGAGACGGGCGGCGGAAAAGCCCGCGCCGTAGAACAGCCCCAGGACCGCCGGCAGGCCGAGCACGCCGAGCGGCATCAGGTAGGCGAACTGGTCGGCCTCGACCAGGAAGGCGGCGCCGAGCCACCACAGGCCGGCGGTGAGATAGCCGAAGCCCCAGGCCCAGCCGATCAGGCCGGCGGCGAGCGCCGTGCCGGCGCGCCGGCCCAGGCGCGAGGAGGCGGTGGCCGCCCCGTCGAGCAGCCAGACCGTCGGCACCAGGGCGATGCAGAGTGCGGGCAGGAAGCCGAAGGGCGGCATCGCCAGCGCCCCGCAGGCGCCGGCGAGCCAGGCCAGGGCAAGGCGGGTCCAGCCGGCGGTGAGGGCGACGCGGTGGGCGAGCGGCGCGAGGCCGAAGGTCGCTGCCGGGAGGGTGAGCGCCACCCTGCCGGTATCGGTGTCGTGCATGAAGCGGGCTCGTGAGCGGCACCCGAGCGGAACCGCGCGGCCCGTTCCTCTCAGGTCATTGTTTCTACATCATGGCCGCTCCGGCACCGGCCGCCCGCGTGGTCGGTCCCGCGGCCCGCCGGGGACGCGCGACCGCGAGCGAGGCCAAGGCCGGGCTCAGGCCGCGGAATCGGCCCGCACGGCCTCGCCGCCGGGCGGCGGCAGGGCGAGCGGCGTCCCCGGTCCTTCGAGCCGGGCGAGGCCGCGATGCATGCGCAAGCGCTTGATGCGCCGCGGATCGGCATCCAGCACCTCGACCTCGAAATCGCCCGGCACGGCGATGACCTCGCCGCGAGCCGGGACCCGGCCGGCGAGGGTGACGATCAGGCCGCCGAGGGTGTCGACCTCCTCAGCCGCCTCCCCCACCGCCGCCGCCAGATCGACCCCGGTCGCCTCGGCGACGTCGTCGAGGCTGGCGCGGGCGTCGGCGACGAAGATCCCGCTCTCGCCGTCGACCTTGAGGACGCGGTGGGTCTCGGCGACGTCGTGCTCGTCCTCGATGTCGCCGACCACGACCTCGATCAGGTCCTCGATCGAGATCAAGCCGTCGGTGCCGCCATACTCGTCGATGACGAGGGCCATGTGGGTGCGGCTCGCCTGCATCCGGGCGAGCAGGTCGATCGCCGGCATCGAGGGCGGCACGAACAGCACCGGCCGCAGGATGCGGGTGGTGGCCAGCGTCGCCGTGAGGTCGACCCCGGCGAGGTCGGGCAGGCGGTCGCCGCCGGCCTCGGCCCGGCTCGCCATGTAGTCGACGAAGTCGCGGATGTGGACCATGCCGCGGGGATCGTCCAGGCTCTCGCCGTAGACCGGCAGGCGGGAATGGCCGGCGCCGCGGAAGACCTTGAGCAGGTCGCCGAGCGCGGTGTCGATCGAGACCGCCACCACGTCGGACCGGGGGATCATGACGTCGTCGACCCGCACCCGATGGAGGCTCAGCACGTTCTTGAGCATCGCCTGCTCGACCGCGGAGACCGGGTGGTCGCCGGTCTGCATCTCGGCGAGGGCGTCCGAGAGGCCGTCGCGCTGGGCGTCGCGCGGCTTCAGGTGAAAGATGTTCAGAAGGCGATCATACCAGGGTTCGCGCCCCGGACTGTCGTCCTCCGGGATCGCCTGCGCGGTCGCGGCGGCGCTGCGACTTCGATCGTTGCTCATGTCTCTCGCGTCTGGGGTGAGGGCGTCCGCGGCCTAGGCCGCCGCGTCGCCATACGGGTCCGGCACGCCGAGGCGCCGCAGGGCCGCGACCTCCAACGCCTCCATGGCGTCGGCCTCGGCGTCGCCGAGCTCGTGGTCGTGACCGAGGAGGTGCAGCGTGCCATGAACCACGAGATGGGCGAGGTGGTGGTCGAGGGGCTTGGACTGCTCCCCACTCTCGCGCAGGAGTGTGTCATACGCAAGAACCACGTCGCCGAGGAGGCGCGGGCCGCCGCCATGCGGCTGCTCGTTGGGGAAGGACAGCACGTTGGTCGGCTTGTCCTTGCCGCGCCAGGTCCGGTTCAGCTCCTGCACCGCGGGATCGTCGGTCAGCACGATGCTGATCTCGATCGGCCCGCCCGGCGGCACGATCGCGAGCGCCGCCTCGACGGCCTTCGCGACGAAGCCTTCGAGGTCGGGCGCGACGGTCTCCCAGCGCTCGTCCTCGATTGCCACGTCGATCTCGTTGTCGAACTCGCTCACGGCAGCGGCCCCCGGCGCGGCGGCGTCGGCCGCTGGGTCGGCTCGTCACGATGCTCGTGCGCGTCCGATTCGTAGGCCGTGACGATCCGGCGCACCAGGTCGTGGCGCACCACGTCGACGTCCCGGAAGGTGACCCGACCGATGCCCTCGACGCCGTCGAGGATCCGCACCGCCTCGACGAGGCCGGATTTCTGGCCCGGCGGCAGGTCGATCTGGCTCGGATCGCCGGTGACGATCATGCGCGAGTTCTCGCCGAGCCGCGTCAGGAACATCTTCATCTGCATCGAGGTGGTGTTCTGCGCCTCGTCGAGGAGCACCACCGCGTTGGTCAGCGTCCGCCCGCGCATGAAGGCGAGCGGCGCGATCTCGATCATGCCGGTCTGGAGGCCGCGGTCGACGTGGCGCGCCTCCATGAAGTCGTAGAGGGCATCGTAGATCGGGCGCAGGTACGGATCAACCTTCTCGCGCATGTCGCCCGGCAGGAAGCCCAGTCGCTCGCCGGCCTCGACCGCGGGCCTCGACAGGATCAGCCGCTCGGCATGGCCCTGCTCCAGGAGCGAGACGGCGTAGCCGACGGCGAGCCAGGTCTTGCCGGTGCCGGCAGGGCCTTCGGCGAAGACCAGCTCGTGGGCGCGCAGCGCCTTGATGTAGGCGTCCTGCGCCGCGTTGCGGGCCCGCACGCCGCCGCGGCGGCGGGTGGCGATCTGGTCGAAGGACGGCCGCTCGCCGTTCGCCGGCGCCTCGGCCGGCGAGAACAGGTTGCCCTGGAGCGAGGATTCCTGGATCACCCCGTCGACGTCGCCGAGGGTCAGCGGCGTCCCGCCCCCGTCGCGGACGCGGGCGTAGAGCAGCTCCAGCACCCGGCGCGCCCGCTCGGTCGAATCGGGCGGGCCCTTGACCACGACGTGGTTGCCGAGCGCGGTCGCCACCACGCCGAGCCGCCGCTCGAGATGGGCGACGTTCTGGTCGTACTGGCCGAAGACCAGGCTTGCCAGGCGGTTGTCGTCGAAGGTGAGGGCGATCTCGGCCGCCTCGCTCAGGCCCGCCACCGCCCGCGGGGCGAGTTCCCGCTCGCGCGCGGAGTCGCGCCCTCTCGGCCCGCGCCCGCCCGCCTCTCCCGTCGCCATCCTGTCGTTCCTCACGCGGCGGCCGGTGCGGCCGCATTGACCGTCGTTGCGGCCGCGCTCGTCGCCGTGGTTGCCGGAGCTTCGGTGATCGCCTCGCCGAACAGGCTGTTCGAGCCGGCCCGGGTGATCCGCACCGGGATCACGGTGCCGACCGCCGCAACGTCGCCGTCGATCTGCACCGCCTGGAGATAGGGCGACTTGCCGGCGACCTGGCCCGGATGCCGCCCCGGCTTCTCCAGCAGAACAGGCACGGTCTTGCCTACCGTGGCGTGGTTGAAGTCCTGGCGCTGGCGCTCCAGCAGCGCCTGCAGCTCGGCGAGCCGGGCGCTCTTGACGGCTTCGGGCACCGCGTCGTCGCTCTCCGCCGCCGGCGTCCCGGGGCGCGGGCTGTACTTGAACGAGAAGGCGCTGGCGAAGCCGATATCGGCGATCAGCCGCATCGTCTCGGCGTGGTCGGCATCGGTCTCGCCCGGGAAGCCGACGATGAAGTCGGAGGAGAGCGCGATGTCGGGCCGCGCCGCCCGCACCCGGTCGATGATGCGGCGATAGGTGTCGCTGTCGTGCTTGCGGTTCATCGCGTGCAGGATCCGGTCCGAGCCCGACTGCACCGGCAGGTGCAGGTAGGGCATCAGGGCCGTCAGGTCGCGATGGGCCGCGATCAGCGCCTCGTCCATGTCGCGCGGGTGGCTGGTGGTGTAGCGCAGGCGCAGGATGCCAGGGATCGCCGCGATGCGGTGGAGCAGTTCCCCGAGCGTCCAGTCGCGCCCGTCAGGACCCGCGCCGTGATAGGCGTTGACGTTCTGGCCGATCAGGGTGAGCTCGCGGGCGCCCGCCGCGGCCAGGCGCTCGGCCTCCGCCACGATCTTCTCCACCGGGCGCGAGACCTCGGCGCCGCGGGTATAGGGCACGACGCAGAAGGCGCAGAACTTGTCGCAGCCCTCCTGCACCGTGAGGAAGGCCGAGACGCCCGGGGTGCGCCGCAGCGGCAGGTGGTCGAACTTGTCCTCGACCGGGAATTCGGTATCGACGACGCGGCCGTCCTTGGACGCCGCGAGCAGTTGCGGCAGGCGGTGGTAGCTCTGTGGGCCCACCACCACGTCGACGCCCGGCGCGCGGTTCAGGATCTCGCGCCCTTCGGCCTGCGCGACGCAGCCCGCCACCACCACCGTGGTGTCACGGCCGGCCTCCGCCCGCTCGCCCTTCAGGACGCGCAGCCGGCCGAGCTCGGAATAGACCTTCTCCGCCGCCTTCTCGCGGATGTGGCAGGTGTTGAGGACGACGACGTCGGCCTCCTCGACGGCACCGGTCTCGACGAAGCCCTCGCGGCCGAGCAGGTCGACCATGCGGGAGGCGTCGTAGACGTTCATCTGGCAGCCGTAGGATTTGACGAACGCTTTCTTCAACGAACCGGCCCTGGAGGATGACGATGATCGGATGCGGCGGGGGCGGGCCCGGGGGACCGCTCCCGTCATTTAAGCCGTCGCGGCCGGAATGAGAATAGGCGGCGCCTCGTGCACGGGGCGCGGGATGGCCGCGGGCTCGGGCACGGGCGCGCGGCCGGTCACCGCCTCCTGGAGGGCGCGGCGCACCGCGGCCTCGGCGCGCGCCGTCGCGGCCTTGCGGTCGGTGCCGGCCGCGAAGGCGATCGGCTCGCCCCAGGCCACCCGGACGTCGATCGGGCCGCGTTCGAAGAACAGCTTCACGCTGGGTCCGAGCTCCATGTCGCCGTACCAGGCGATGTCCGGGCGCTCGGCCCGGGTCAGCGGCAGGCCGTTGCGGCCCGTATAGGCGATGCAGAGCGGCTGGAGCCGCACCCGGTCGAGCCCGCCCTCGGTGATCGCCGCCCGCGCCGCGCCGACGAGGGAGGTGCGGAACGGCAGGAGCCGGGTGCCGTCGCCGGTCGTGCCCTCGGCGAACAGCACGATCAGCTCGCCGTCGCGCAGGCGCCGGCTCATCTCGGTGTTGACCACGGCGGTGTGGCGCTTGCGGGCGCGGTCGATGAACACCGTGCGCTGGAGCCGGGCGAGGGTGCCGATCACCGGCCAGCCGGCGATCTCGGACTTCGCCACGAACGAGAGCGGGCGCAGCGCCCCCAGTACCGGGATGTCGAGCCAGGAGATGTGGTTGGCGATGACGAGCGCCGCCTCGCCCGGGGCCGGCGGCGTGCCGGTGACGGTGATGCGGATCTGGAACAGGCGCAGGAAGACCCGGTGCAGCCAGGCCGGCGCGCGGCCGGCCAGATGGCTGCGCCCGAGCTTCAGGACCAGCCAGTGCGGCCCGGCGAGGAGCGCGAAAGTGAGGGCGTAGGCGAGGAGCCGCAGGCCGGCGACGAGGTACGTCATGGTTCGGACGGCGGGGGCTTGGCTCGGGAAGGGGGCGTCTGGGAGGCCTCGCGGTCCTGGCCGCGCGGCCTTCGCCGCATATCAAGTCCGGCAACGAGCGTCCACCGCCCGGGCCCCCTACCCCAACGCCGCCTGCATCATGATCGCGTTGGCGCGGCTGCCGTCGGGCCGGGCGTAGTAGCTCGCCCGGCGGCCGGTCTCGGTGAATTTGAGCCGGTGATACAGGGCCAGCGCCGGGGCGTTGCCGTCGTCGACCTCGAGATGGACCCGGCGCACGCCGGCATCCTCCAGGGCGACGAGGTGGGCGCGCAGGAGCTGGCGGCTCAGGCCCGCGCCGCGGGAGGCCGGCCCGAGCACGATGGTGAGGATCTCGGCCTCGTCGAGCACCTGACGCGAGAGCACGAAGCCGCCGATCACCGTGCCGAGCATCAGGGCGTGGGCGAGGTGACCGCGCTCGCACAGCATGCGCTCGAACTCGTCCGCCTCCCAGGGCCGCGCGAAGGCGGTGGCGTGGAGCGCCGCGAGCTCCCCGGCCCGGTCGGCCGAGAGCAGGGGCGCGACATGGGCGGTCGGGGGGGAGCGGAACGGCATCCACTTCATCGGGGTCTCCGTCAGCGGCGGGCGAGGCGGGCATGGTCCTGCGGCTGGGCGTCCGGCCCGCGCAGGTAGAGGGGACGGGGGAGCGCGTGGGCCGGGTCGGCGACGAGGCCGAGGGAGGCGACCCAGGCGATCTGCGGGGCGATGTGGCCCTGCGGCACCACGGCGCGCTGCCCCTGCCCCGTCGCCGCGGCGGCGAGCGCCGGGGCGGCGGAGCCGGCGAGCGCCGCGGGGCCGGGCCCGAGGAGCCGCACGGCGTCCGCCAGCGGCAGCAGGGTCGGCGGCACGGCGATGCCGCCGTCCTGGCTCAGGGCCTGAAAGTAGACGTGGCCGTGGCGGGCGTCGATCGCGGCGGCGAGCAGGTAGCCCTGGCCGAGGTAATCCTCCTCGGCGGCGAGCAAGGGCGCCAGCAGGGACGACAGGGTGGTGACGCCGACGACCGGGATGCCGCAGGCGAGGCCCACGGCGCGTGCGGCCGAGAGGCCGACCCGCAGGCCGGTATAGGAGCCGGGACCGACCGTGACGGCAACCCGGTCGAGGCTCTCGAACCCGCCCTCGACCCGGGCCGTCACCCGTTCGACGAGGGGCAGCAGCGCCTCGGCGTGGCCGCGGGCGAGGTCCATGCTCTCCTGGGCGAGGGGCTCGGGCGAATCGTCCGCCATGATGCAGGCCGCGCAGCGCTCGAGCGCCGTGTCGATGGCCAGGATCCGCATCACCGTCAGGCTCCGCCCTCTCGCCGCCCGCGGGTCTTGAACGCCGCGGCCGGGTCCGTGCCGCCGGCCGCGCCGGGTCGTTCGCCGACCCGCCGCTGGAATCCCAGCATGGCACGCACAGGTTAACACAAGAAGGACCACCCCGCGTCAGGCGGGGCGGCCCGGTTCGGCTCAGCCTTTAGATCATCCCTCGCCGCCGGGGAAACCGCCGACGGTGGAAAGCGGCGCCGTTTCAGGCGCCGTGCCGGCTCACGAGACCGCCTGGACCTCGCGCACGTCCGGCAGGAAGTGGCGGAAGAGGTTCTGGACGCCCTGGCGCAGGGTGGCGGTGGAGGACGGGCAGCCCGAGCAGGCGCCCTTCATCTCCAGGAAGACCACGCCATCGCGAAAGCCCCGGAAGGTGATGTCGCCGCCGTCGCCGGCCACCGCCGGGCGCACCCGGGTCTCGAGCAGGTCCTTGATCGTGGCGACCGTGTCGGCGTCGGCCTCGTCGAAGAACTCCTCGGCCGCCTCCTCCGGAGCGTGGCCGGCCTCGAGGACCGGGGCCCCCGACATGAAGTGCTCCATGATGGCGCCGAGCACCGCGGGCTTGACCTGCGGCCAGCCGGGCTCGCCCTCGGCCTTGGTCACCGAGATGAAGTCGTGGCCGAGATAGACGCCCGAGACGCCCTCGACGCCGAACAGCGCGCGGGCGAGCGGCGAGCGGGCCGCGGCGCCCTCGTCCCGCGCCTCGAAGGTGCCGTCGGACAAGACGACCTTGCCGGGCAGGAACTTCAGGGTGGCGGGGTTCGGGGTGGCTTCGGTCTGGATGAACATCGGTGATCCTCGAAATAGTTCTCTGCGCCGGTTCAAGGCCGGCCGGGAACGGCGCGCGGGTTCCTGAGCCAGGGCCCCTCGCGCCTGCCGGCAGATGTGGACCCGAACCGGCGAAAGCTCAATGGAGCAGAGGGCTCAACCGGCGAGCGCCGTGATCTCCGCCTCGCTCAGGGCGCCGGGCACGATCACCACCGGCACCGGGAAGCTGCCGGCGCTGCGCCCGGCGATCGAGGTGACGAGCGGCCCAGGCCCGTCGCTGCCGGGGGCGGCGGCGAGCACGAGGAAGCCGATATCCTCGTCGGCCTCGATCTGGCGCAGGATCGCGTCGGCGCGCTCGCCGGTGCGCACCACCAGCTCCGGATCGACGCCCGCCGCCTGGCGCGCGGCGGCTGCCAGGGCCTCCAGGCGCGCGGCCGTCTCGGCCTCGGCCTCGGCCCGCATCGCGTCGCCGACGCCGAGCCACTCCATCGTCTCGGGCGGCTCGGCCACCGCCAGCATCACCACCCGGGCCCCGATCCGCGCCGCCCGGCGCACGGCGAAATGCACCGCGCGGTCGCATTCCGGCGTCTCGTCGACCAGCACCATGAACTTGAGCCGATGCCCGGCCTCGAAGGACCGGCGCCGCTTGATCTCGACCATGCCCGGACGCGCTCCGCCGCCGCGATGCTGCCCGCGCGGCCGGCCCGCCGCAAGTGGGACAGGAATGCGGGGCGGGGATGCGGGGCGCGGCAACCAGTACCGCCCGCACGAATCGGCGACCGAAAAATCCCAGAAGGCGGGACTTCGCACGCGACGGGAATCCGGCTATCGCCCCGATCGACCGCTTCGCCCGAGACCTGTCCCTGAGGCAGGATCGACCTCGGTTGCACAACCGGCAAGCAGATCGCGAATTTTTTCAGCGCATCCTGGCCGGAGATCGCGTCCGGACGACCACTCGATGATTTTTTCTTCGACGCGGCGCGGGACTTCCCTTGACCGGCGCAGTAACACTCTGGTCAGCCTCTGTGGGCTAACATGGCGTCCGGCGGGTCCGCACCCCGATATGCGGGCGGCCCGGGCCGAAGGCCTCGGGCCGGTGATGTCCCGGGCGGGAGAGAGCGGTGCTCGCAACTGACTTCCTGGCGTTCCACGAGGCGTCCCGGCGCAACGGCATCATCCTGTCGTTCGGCGGCGACTTGTCCGAGAACGTGCTGTTCTCCCTCGGCGAGGTGCTGAAGCTGCGCATGCAGCAGGGCGACACCGACGCGGCGGTGTCGAAGCGCGTGTTCTCGATCTTCGTCGAGCAGGCCCAGAACGTCATCCGCTACTCCGCCGACAAGCTCGTGCCGCACGGCTCGCCCGCCGGCGGCATGGTGAGCGCCGGCCTGATCGTGGTCGGGATCGAGAATGGGCGCTTCTTCGTCGCCTGCGGCAACGAGGTCCCGGGCGAGCACGTCGCGACCCTGCGCGCCCGGCTCGACCACATCGCCGGCCTGTCGGGCGACGAATTGAAGAAATATTACCGCGAGCGGCTGCGCCAGCCCGCCGACGAGGGCAGCCTCGGCGGCAGCATCGGGCTGATCGAGATCGCCCGGCGCTCGAGCGCCCCGGTCGAGTACGACTTCCAGGCGCGCGGCGACGACCGCGCGTTCTTCTGCCTCAAGGCCTTCATCTGAGGCGCCGCGACATGGACCGGATCCAGATCCCCGCCACCAGCCGCTCGCCGCTGGTCGATTTCGACTTCTCCGCCGGGCGCCTGCTCCTGCGCGGCGAATCCTACCCCGAGGATGCCGCCGCCTTCTACGGCCCGCTGCTCCAGGCCCTGCGCGCCTGCCTCGACGAGGGGAGCGGCGCGCTGACATTCGACGTCGCCCTGTCGTACTTCAACTCGTCGAGCGCCAAGGCCTTGATGAACCTGTTCATGCCCCTCGAGGACGCCGCCGAGGCGGGCCGCGACGTGACGATCCGCTGGCTCTACGCCGAGGGCGACGACACCATCGCGGAGGCCGGCGAGGATTTTGCGGCAGATTTCTCGCATGCCCGGTTCGAGATGGTGCAGGAGACGGCGGCATGACGACCAGGGCGGGCCAGGGCGGGCGCACGACCGGGCGGATCGCGACGACCGACGGCGGCGCGCCCCCGGAGCCCGCAGAAGGTCATCCCGACAGGCACCATGACGAGGCCGGCAAGCGGAGCGAGGGCGGCAAGCGCGCCGCGCCGGCCAACGTCTTCAGCCTGTTCGACAACGAGGAGGCCGTCCTCGACCGGACCGAGGTGATGCTGACCCAGCTCGCCGCGGTGGCGGACGGGGTGAAGGTGCTGGCCGAAGCCTATCGCCGGGGCTATCGCGAGCAGCGCCGGCTGGTGCGGCTGAGCGACCGGATGCAGGCCGACCTGCAGAAGGCCAACAAGCGCCTCGCCGAGCAGCAGCGCGACCTGCAGACCCTCAACGAGGCCCTCTCGGGCGAGATCGAGACCAGCGCCCGCCTGGAGGCGGAGCTGCGCCGGCTCGCCGACACCGACCCGCTGACCGGGGCGCTCGCCCGGCGGCGCTTCCTGGAGGTCTGCGCCCGTGACTGGCCGCGCCGCCCCGGGCAGCAGGCCTGCCTGCTGATGCTCGACATCGACCGGTTCAAGCTCGTCAACGACAGGAACGGCCACGCCGCCGGCGACGCGGCGCTGGTCGCCTTCGTGGCGGCCTGCCGCTCGGCCCTGCGCTCCCTCGACGCGGTCGGGCGGCTCGGGGGCGAGGAATTCGCGATCCTCCTGGTCGAGACCGGGCCCGAGGACGGGGCCCTGATCGCCGAGCGCATCCGCGCGGCGGTCGCGGCGAACCCGGTCGCCACCGAGGGCGGGCCGATCGGCATCACGGTCAGCATCGGCCTTGCCGCATCCGGGCCGGAGGAGAGCCTCGAAGCCGCGATGCGCCGGGCCGACGCGGCCCTCTACGCCGCCAAGCACGGCGGCCGCAACCGGATCGAGCGGGCCCCCTCCCCGGAGGCTCAGGGGTGAGCGGCGAACCTCTGGCGGACGGAGCACCCCGCCGCGGCGGTTCCCTGCGCGGCGCCGGGCCGCTGCGCCGGGGCGATGCGCTCGCCGATCTCGGCTTCACCGAGGTGCCGACGACGCAGGACGGCGGCGCCGACACGATGCGCCCCGGGGCCCTGCGGGGCGCGGCGCGGGGCCGCAACCTCGACGGCCTCGCCCATACCCTGTTCCTGCGCCTGTCGCCGGTGATCGCCGCCGTGGTGCTGGCGACCCAGGTGGTGATCGCCTGGGTCAATTACGGCGACCAGATCCGGATCGAAGGCGGGCGGGCCCAGATGATGGCGGACATGACCGCCCGGGCGCTGGCCCGGCCGGGCTGGACCGGCGACCACGCCTCGCAGCTCCAGGCCCTCGCCCTCGATCCCGCCTTCCGCTTCGCCCTTTTGCGCGACGCCGCGGGGGGCGTCGTCGGACGGCTCGGCGAGGAGCCGCGGGGGCGCAACTTCGAGCGCATCCAGGTTTCGGCCGAGATCGAGCCCGGCGCGGCCGCCCAGCCCGCCGGCAGCCTGACCTTGGTCCTGTCGGCGGAGGGCCTGCGGGCCAATGCCGAGAAGCAGTTCGTGATGGTGCTCGGCGCCAGCCTGGCGCTGATCCTGGCCTTCGCCCTCTCCTTGCGGCTCGCGGTCGGCCGCCACGTGCTGGCGCCCCTGCGCCGGCTCCTCGCCGCCATGGGCGAGGTCGAGCACAAACAGTGGATCACGGTCGACCTCGCCGGCCGCCGGCGGCCGAGCCGCGAGATCGCCGACATCTCCGCCGCCTTCAACCGCATGGTCGAGGGGCTGAAGAGCGGCGACGAGGCCCGCCACCTGCTGGCCGAGCTGGAGCGCACCCATGCCCGCCTCGCCGAGGCGAACGGCCTCGTGATGGAGAGCCTCGGCTACGCCCGCCGCATCCAGCAGGCGGTGCTGCCGGGGCCCGCCGCCCTGCGCGGGGCCGGCCTGGAGGTCGCGGTGTTGTGGGAGCCGCTGCACGTCGTCGGCGGCGATTACTACTGGATCGAGGAGATCGACGGCCTCGGCATCGTGGTGGTGGCCGATTGCACCGGCCACGGCGTGCCCGGCGCCTTCCTGACCCTGATCGTCGCGACCGCCCTCGACCGGATCCTGCACGACCAGCGCTTGCGCCGTCCGGACGAGATTCTCGCTGCCCTCGACGGCGTGGTGCGGGCGCGGCTGCGGCAAGAGTTGCGGCAAGAGACGAGCGCGCCCGACGGGTCGGATGACGGGCTCGATTGCGGGATCTGCGTGATCGACCGGCCGAGTGGGGTCGTGCACTTCGCCGGCGCCGGCCTCGCCCTGACGGTGCTGGCCGACGGTGAGACCTCTCGGATCAAGGGTCGGCGCCACGGGCTGGGCTACCGGCGCACCGGGCGGGAGGAGCCGCTCGCCGCGGTGGAGATTCCGCTTTGCGGTTCCCCGACTTTCTTCCTGATGACCGACGGAGTCAGCGACCAGATGGGCGGGGCGTCCCGGCGGCTCCTCGGCTATCGCGGCGTCGCGGAGATTTTGGGAAAGCACCGGGATCTGCCCCTCGCCGGGCAGGTGGCGGCCCTGGAGGCGGCGCTCGCCGTCCATCGCGGGCCCGAGCCGCGCCGGGACGACATGGCGCTGGTGGCGTTCCGGCCGACGCTCGGGTGACCGAGGCGGGGAACCGTTGCGGTCCCCGCCCGGATCGTCACGCGTCGCCGGTCAGAACCGGCAGACCCGGCGCGGCCCGTACGGCGTCGGACGGATGAAGCAGCGGCGGCCGTAGACCCGCGGCGGACCATAGAAGCGGCGGCCATACATCGGCCGGCAGCGGCCGTACGGCCCGCGGGCGAAGCCGGGGCCGCAGCCCTGGGCGACCTGCGTCACCGGCGCCTCGGGGGCGAGCAGGCCGGCGAGGCCGGGCCCGGCCGGGGCCGCGCTCGCGGGAGCGGCGGCGAGACCGCCGAACGCCAGGGCCGCGAGGCCGGCGATCTTCCAACGCATCAGCATGGTGGATGGTCCTCCGTATGGTCCCCGGACCTGTGGGTCCAGAGGAGCGGCCGGCACCGGGGGGCGACGCCGCGCCGAGCCGAAGCAACACGCTTCCCGCCATTCGGTTCCCCGGTCGACCGCGATTGGCCGGTCGCCTGCTGCGAAAAATGCCGTGTCGGCGCGTGTCGACAAGCCGCGGCCGTTCCTGTAAGGAGCCGGCAACTCACAACAGGACGCCGAAATCCTGACGCCGGATCCCATCCCGGGGCGCGGCGGCGACGGCAGGAGTTTGACCGATGAACATCATCCAGCAGCTCGAGCAGGAGCAGATCGCTCAGCTCAACAAGACGATCCCCGACTTCGAGCCCGGCGACACGGTCATCGTGAACGTCAAGGTGAAGGAAGGCGAGCGCAGCCGCGTCCAGGCCTACGAGGGTGTCGTGATCGCCCGTTCCGGCGGCGGCATCAACGAGAGCTTCACCGTCCGCAAGATCTCGTACGGCGAGGGTGTCGAGCGCGTCTTCCCGATCTACTCGCCGAACATCGACTCGATCAAGGTGGTTCGCCGCGGCAAGGTGCGTCGCGCCAAACTGTACTACCTGCGCGATCGCCGCGGCAAGTCGGCCCGCATCGCCGAGCGCGCCGAGCGTGGCGCCGAGAAGGGCAAGACCAAGAAGCCCGCCGCCGCGGAGTAAGAGTTTTCGCAGAGCGCGAAATCGAAAAGGCCGCCTCCCCGATCGGGTCGAGGCGGCCTTTTTGCATGTCGGAGCCTGTTCAATCGAGTCGTTTCTTCCCCACCCACGACCTCATCCTGAGGTGCGACCGAAGGGAGCCTCGAAGGAGGCCTCCAGGGATCGCAGAGGTTA
Organism: Methylobacterium sp. EM32; assembly: GCF_040593685.1. Classification (NCBI taxonomy): domain Bacteria; kingdom Pseudomonadati; phylum Pseudomonadota; class Alphaproteobacteria; order Hyphomicrobiales; family Methylobacteriaceae; genus Methylobacterium; species Methylobacterium sp. EM32. The sequence continues at coordinate 49,243 of NZ_JBEXZS010000197.1, forward strand.
CTGGAGGCCTCCTTCGAGACTGCTACGCAGCACCTCCGGATGAGGTTGCGGGTGGGATAGTAAATTTGTCGAGTCGTCCGACCGGGTTCTCAGATTACCCCGCCCCGAGCGCCCCCGGCCCGAACCCGGCCTTGCGCGCCAAGCCGGCCTCCTGCCGGAACTGCAATTGCAGCCCGCCGACCTTGAGCGCGCCGGAGCGGGCGAGCCGGGTCAGCGGCCCCAGCATCGACAGCAGGAAGCCGGCATCCGAAGCGTAGCGGCCGGCGAGCCGCCTCGGGTTGCTCGCGAGCCGCCAGGCCCATTCGAGGCCGGTGCGGCGCAGGATCGCCGGCGAGCGGGTCTGCTTGCCGAGCGCGAACTCGAAGGCCGCGCCGCAGCACAGGATCGACGGCTCGGCGAGGCCGGCGCGGCGCAGGCGCAGAGCGAGCATCTCGCTCTGCGGCGCCCCGACGGCGATGAATACCATGTCGGGCGCGGCCTCCCGCACCCGGGCGATGACGTCGTCCACTGCCGCCGGGTCGTGGATGAAGCCGAAGGGCGGGCGCACGACGTCAAGGCGCCGGCTCGCCATCACGGCGGACGCCTCCTCCACGGTCACGTTGCCGATCACCAGGACCGAACGGTCGCGTAAGGAGCGCCGGGCCGAGAGGTGCTGCACCAGGTCGCTGCCGGTCGCCACCGTCATCCGCCGGCGCAGGAAGACGGTGTTGAGCAGGTTGCTGTCGAGGGTGACGATCGAGGCCTGGCGGTAGCTCTCGCGGAATTCCGGCTCCCGGGCCAGGAGTCGCATATGCATCATGTTGAGGGTGAAGATCGTAGTCCGGCCCCTGTTCAAGGCCGTCGCCAGGGCGTCGAAGCTCAGGCCCCGGACCACGCAGGTCGGGGCTTTGTCCGCTATGGTCGGCATGTCGGTGCTCCTTTGCCGACGAGTGTCGGAATCGAAGGCATCCCCTGCCCAGAGCGGAAAACGGCGAGGCGTCGCTCCCCGCCGGATTGGTTTTCTCGCCGGCCTCTACATCCGAAGCGGTAGAATGACTGGGCCGTTCTGACGTCGATCGGGGTGATTAGGGTGTAACGCGTACCCTCGCATTGGCACGATTACTTGGCCGCGCCGGCCGCCTAGCGTCCCATCACTGGGATGCGACGGGGGACGGAATGCCGGTCGTGAATGCGAGGATCGATGCCAGCGCGGAGTTCGTCGATCCCGCCCTCGTCAACGTCTATGGCTGCACGGTCGGGCCGGGCACGCGGATCGAGCCCTTCGTGGAGATCCAGCGCGGCGCTGCCGTCGGGGCGCGCTGCCGAATCGGCGCCAACGCCTTCCTGTGCGAGGGCGTGAGCCTGGAGGACGACGTCACCGTCGGTCCCGGCGTGATGTTCACCAACGACCGCCATCCCCGCGCCGTCACGGCCGCCGGCACCCTGATGGGGCCGGAGGACTGGACCCTCGAGACGACCCGGGTCGGGGCGGGCACGGTCATCGGCGCCAACGCCACGATCCTGTGCGGGCTCGCGATCGGCGCCGGCGCCCGGATCGCCCCCGGCTCGGTCGTCACCCGCGACGTGCCGCCCGGCGCCCACGTGGCGGGCGTGCCCGCCAGAGCCGGCCAGTCGGCGGGCGTGCCCGCCCGAGCCGCCCAGCCGTCCGGCGATGCCGCCGGCGCCCCCCTCTCCCACCCCTCTTCCCTGCTCAACCTCGCGGAGGCGTCATGATCGGGATCGGAGTCATCGGTTACGGCTATTTCGGGCCGAACATCGCCCGCTGCGTCGCGGAGGCGAACGGCACGGTCCTGAAGGCGATCGCCGATCCGTCGCCGGCCGCGCAAGGACGGGCCGCCACCCGCCATCCGGGCGTGACGATCGACGGGAGCTGGCAGCGGATGCTGGCCGATCCGGAGATCGACGCGATCGCCATCGCGACGCCGACCAAGCTGCACTACGAGATCGCGCTCGCCGCGCTCATGGCCGGCAAGCACGTGCTGGTCGAGAAGCCGATCACGCCGACCTCCCGCGAGGCGGCCCGCCTCGTGGCGGAAGCGGCCAAGCGCCGCCTCACGCTGATGGTCGACCACACCTTCGTGTATACCGGCGCGGTCCAGAAGATCCGCGAGCTGATCGATACCGGCGTCACCGGCGACCTGTTCTACTACGACTCGACGCGGATCAACTTCGGCCTGTTCCAGGACGACGTGAACGTGATCTGGGACCTGGCGGTCCACGACCTCGCCATCCTGGACTACCTGCTGCCGGCCGAGACGCTGGCGATCTCCGCCACCGGCGCCGGCCACATCAAGGGCAGCCCGGAGAACCTCGCTCACATCACCCTCTACCTCGAGGGCGGGGTCACTGCGCATCTCAACGTGAACTGGCTCGCCCCGGTGAAGATCCGCCGCACCCTGATCGGCGGCAGCCGCCGGATGATCGTGTTCGACGACATGGAGCCGAGCGAGAAGGTGAAGGTCTACGACCGCGGCGTCGAGATCGACGAGCGGCCCTCGCAGGAGGAGATCCGGCGCATCCTGCCGTCCTACCGCATGGGCGACGTCTGGACCCCGCACATCCCGGTCAAGGAAGCGCTCGTCACCGAGATCGAGCACTTCGCCCGCTGCATCACCACCGGCGAGGCGCCGCTGACCTCCGGCGAGAGCGGGTTGCGCGTGGTGCGCCTGCTCGAGGCCGCCTCCCAGTCCCTGGCCCAGCGCGGCCACCCGATCGACCTGTCTCCCCTGAGGGCTGCCTGATGATCCCGCTTCTCGACCTCGAGGCCCAGTACCGGGCCGTGCAGGAGCCCCTGGAGGAGGCGGTGCTGGCGGTGCTCCGCAGCGGCGCCTACGTGCTCGGGCCCCCGGTCGCCGCCTTCGAGCGCGACTTCGCGGCCCATTGCGGGACCGCCGAGGCCGTGTCGGTGTCGACCGGCACCGCCGCCCTCCATCTCGGGCTGATCGCCGCCGGGGTGCGCCCGGGCGACGAGGTGATCACCGTCGGCATGACCTTCGTCGCCACCGTCGCGGCGATCCTCTATGCCGGCGCCAAGCCCGTCCTGGTCGACGTCGACCCCCAGACCTACACCATGGACCCGGCGGCCTTCGCGGCGGCGATCACAACCCGGACCCGCGCGGTGGTGCCGGTCCACCTGCACGGCCGCCTCGCCGACATGGCGGCGATCTGTTCGATCGCCGAGCGCCACGGCATCACGGTGGTGGAGGATGCCGCCCAAGCCCACGGCGCCGAGCGCGGCGGCAAGCGGGCCGGCGCCTTCGGGACGGTCGGCTGCTTCAGCTTCTACCCGGGCAAGAACCTCGGCGCCTGCGGCGAGGGCGGGGCGATCACCACTGAGGATCCCGACATCGCCAAGACCCTGCGCTCGTTGCGCGACTGGGGCCAGGAGGGGCGCTACAACCACGTCCGCCCGGGCTTCAACTACCGCCTCGACACCGTGCAGGCGGCGGCCCTCGGGGTGAAGCTGCGCTACCTCGACGGCTGGACCGAAGGGCGGCGGCGGGCGGCCGCGCGCTACGACGCGCTGCTCTCGCAGGCCGGCCTCAAGGCGCCGAAGGCCGGCGGGCGCGACCACGTCTACCACGTCTACGCCGTGCGGGTGCCGGACCGGGACGCGGTGCGGGCCCGGATGCAGGACATGGGCGTCGCCACCGGCATCCACTACCCGAAGGCGGTGCACCACCAGCCGGCCTACGCCGATTGCGTGCGCCTCGGCACGCCCTGCCCGGTCTCGGAGGCCCTGGCCGGCGAGTGGCTGTCCCTGCCGCTCTTCCCCGAGATCACCGAGCGCCAGATCGCGACGGTCGTCTCGGCCCTCACCGACAGCCTGGGAGATGGTTATGCTGAAGCCGTGTGAGCCGTCTCTCGTGAAACCCTCCCGCGAGCTGGGCCGCGTCCTCGTCACCGGCGGGGCCGGCTTCATCGGCTCCCACATCGTCGACCTCCTGGTGGCGCGCGGCTGCCGCGAGATCGTGGTGGTCGACAACCTGATCCGGGGCCGGACCGAGAACCTGTCGGGCGCCATGGCCTCGGGCGCGGTCGAGCTCGTCATCGGCGACATCCGCGACCGCGACCTGATGGCCGGGCTGGTGGCGGGCTGCGACACCGTCTTCCATCAGGCGGCCCTCCGCATCACCCATTGCGCCGCCGAGCCGCGCGAGGCGATCGAGGTGATGGTCGACGCGACCGCGAGCCTCGTCGAGCTCTGCGTCGCGGAACAGGTGGGCAAGGTGGTCTACGCCTCCTCGGCCTCGGTCTACGGCATGGCGACGACCTTCCCGACTCCCGAATCCGAGGCGCATTCCGGCAACCGCACGCTCTACGGCGCGGCCAAGAGCTTCGGCGAGGGCCTGCTGCGCTCGTACAACGACATGAACGGGCTCGACTACGTCGCGCTCCGCTACTTCAACGTCTACGGCCCGCGCATGGACCTGCACGGGCGCTACACCGAAGTGCTGATCCGCTGGATGGAGCGGATCGCCCGCGGCGAGGCGCCGCTGATCTTCGGCGACGGGCTGCAGACCATGGACTTCATCGACGTGCGCGACGTCGCCCGGGCCAACATCCTGGCGGCGCTCTCCTCGGCGAGCGACGTGGCGCTCAATGTCGGGCGCGCACAGGAGACCTCGCTCCTCGAACTGGCGCAACGCCTCGCCGCGGTGATGGGCCGGCCGGACCTAGTGCCGGTCCACGAGGCCGAGCGCAGCGTCAACCCGGTGCCCCGGCGCCTCGCCGACACCCGCCTCGCCCGCGAGCTGACCGGCTTCCAGGCAGCCATCGGCCTCGACGAGGGCCTCGACGCCCTGGTCGCCTGGTGGCGGGCGAACAGCAGGCCCGCCGCCCCCGCCGTCGCCCCCGTGATGGAGCTCGCCTCGTGATCCCGATCATCAAGCCGAGCCTCGGCGAAGCCGAGGTCGAGGCGGCGAGCGCCGTCATTCGGTCCGGCTGGCTCACCCAGGGGCCGCAGGTCGGCGCCTTCGAGGCCGAGTTCGCGCAGGCCGTCGGCGCCCCCCATGCCTGCGCGGTCTCGAACTGCACCACCGGCTTGCACCTGGCGCTGCTCGCCGCCGGCGTCGGGCCCGGCGACGAGGTCATCACCGTCAGCCACACCTTCATCGCCTGCGCCAACGCCATCCGGCAATGCGGGGCCGAGCCGGTGCTGGTCGACATCGACCCCGTCACCCTCACCATCGACCCGGACCTCGCCGAGGCCGCGATCACGCCGCGCACCAAGGCCATCCTCGCGGTGCACCAGATCGGCATGCCCTGCGACATGGCCCGGCTGATCGGCATTGCCCGCCGGCACGGGATCCGCCTCGTCGAGGACGCCGCCTGCGCGATCGGCTCGGAGATCCGGATCGACGGCGCGTGGCAGCGGATCGGCCGGCCGCTCGGGGACGTCGCCTGCTTCTCGATGCACCCGCGCAAGATCCTCACCACCGGCGAGGGCGGCATGCTGACGACCCGCCACGCGGCGTTCGACCGCCAGTTCCGGCTCTGGCGCCAGCACGGGATGGGGGTCTCGGACGTCGCCCGCCACGCCAGCCGGGCGGTGGTCTTCGAAGACTACCCGACGATGGGATACAACTACCGATTGACCGATCTGCAGGCGGCGATCGGCCGTGTGCAGCTCGCGCGGCTCGATGCCATCGTGGCGGAACGCCGACGCCTCGCCGCTCTGTACGCCGAGGCCCTGGCGGGCCTGCCCGTCGCGGTCCCGGCCGAGCCGGACTGGGCCCGGTCGAACTGGCAGAGCTACGCCGTGCGCCTGGACGACGGAGCCGATCAAGTTTCCGTGATGCAGGGCTTGCTCGACCGCGGCATCGCCAGCCGCCGCGGCGTGATGTGCATCCACCTCGAGCCGGCCTATGCCGACTTGAGATTGCGAGCGCCCCTGCCCCACTCGGAGGCCGCGCGCGACCGCTGCATCCTGCTGCCGCTCTATTCCGGCATGGGCGACGACACCGTCCACGCCGTCGCGGGCGCCCTGGCGGAGGCCCTGGCGGGCCGTCCCGCCCTGCCCCTCAGCGCCTGAGGTTTCGGGTTCATCACCGGGTCGCAGCAGCGGCGGGCCACCAGGCCCGCCGCTGATCTTTTCTGGACTGGTTCGGCACAGCGGGACATTTACCGTTAAAAATTATCAAACGATATGGTTGACTGGACATGCTTCAGATGATTGTTAAGCGCGGACGAAGCGCGCCGCGTTGCGGCGCTAATGTCGAATTATATACATAGATTGATGTATGGGAGCGGTGATGAGGTGGGTCGAGGACGAAGGACGGAAGCCGCTTCCCGCCCTCATCCCCGTCGGGACTGGTGCGGGCCACGCCGTTCCGGAAGCCGGCGCCCGAGAACCGGGCCGCCGCTGACGCATTGACGACGGTCCGTCTCGTATCAGAGAGACGCCAGCACGATCGCCGCACCGCGGCATGACGCTCGCTCGTGACGCGTCGAAAAATCTTCTTGTCCAAGTATAGGGCGCCCGGGGACTGATAGAGGTCCCGTCGGGCGTCTTTGCACGTCAGCAGCACATCCTCTTGCGTCACTAATGTTCCGTGCTCGATTACAGACTACACGTCTTGCGTGTGTATCAAATGACCGACTCTAGCCTATGATCAATCAAACCGCCGGATCTCATCAGTGGAAGCTGGCCTAGTTCATCATATTGAGGATTGTAACTGTTTTGACACCGTGTTAGGACTGAAATCGTGAGGAGCGGGCGGATACGGGGGGTCGGATCGACTGGATCATGCAGTCGAGGGCCCGGTGACGCCGGTTACCTCCACAGATTCGGCTCCGGACAAGGGGTGGCACGGCGGGATCGCGCCGGGCCGTGACCATCACGCCGAGAGCCGCATCCAACAATAATGCTCGATCGTACAGTGGTGGAGGTGAAGCATGTCGACGCCCGCTCTCGTTGATTACGGCCTCGCTTCGCGGGGCCGCAGACTGGTCGAAGTGAGTGACGCCGTGGTGGAGGCGTTCGAGCCCGGCGAGGAGCCCGGCCTGAAGCCCGCCATCGCGATCATCGAGCCGCGGCAGCTGGTGCGCGAATGCCTGCGCAACTGCCTCGCCGAAGCAATTCCGGACCACGAGGTCGTGACCTTCGGGTCGATTGACGAATGGGAGCGGGGCAAGGTCGGCCACAAGGATGGCGACCTGGTGGTGCTCTACTACGATCCCCGCGAGGCCGGGCGTGGCGCCGCCCAGCGCGAGGCCGCCCTGCGCTCGCGGATCGGGCCGAACACCAGCCTGGTCCTGCTCTGCGACAGCGAGGATCCGGGCGAGATCGTCGAGCGGCTCAACGAGGGCGCCCGCGGCTACATCCCCACCAATGTCAGCCTGAAGGTGGCGATCGAGGCGATGCGGCTGGTGCGGGCCGGCGGCGTCTTCGTGCCGGCGAGCTGCCTGCTGCAGCGCCGGAGCGGAGCCGAGGATGCCGGCGCGGCCGACCCCCGCAGCCAGTTCACCCCGCGCCAGACCGCGGTGCTGGAGCAGCTGCAGAAGGGCAAGGCGAACAAGATCATCGCCTTCGAGCTCAACATGAAGGAGAGCACCGTCAAGGTGCACGTGCGCAACATCATGCGCAAGGTCGGCGCGACCAACCGGACCGAGGTGGCGATTCGCGCCTTCGAATCCCGCGCGGACCTCAAGCTGTAGGACAGGGGGCGCGGGGGAGGTCTCCCGCGCGGTCCCGCCCGGGGCGAGCCGTGACCCGCCCCTCATCGTGCTATCCCTCTATCCGACGCGGTCGACCTGGCTGGCGTCGATTTTCCTTTTCGTCGATTGCCTTGATCGATCCGGCACATTGGCCGACGATTTTTGGAGCTTGTTCAGCTGTCTCGACGGTATTGACATCCTCCGCGTCATTCCTGGGCCGCGCAGCGGAGCCCGGAATCCAGACACTCAGGTGGTGCAGAACGAGGCGGAATGCTCTCCGCTTTATCCTGGCCTCCCTGCGGCTCGGATTCCGGGCTCCGCTGCGCGGCCCCGGAATGACGCGGAGGGATCGGATTATGTTGGCCAACCCCCGGACAGTCTCTCCGCGGCGACCTCACTCCCCCTTGAGCGGCGGCGGCGGCGGGGCCACCCGGGCGCCGGGGCCGCCCGGATGGGCGGCGTCGTTGTTGGTCACCATCGCCAGCACCGACAGGATCTTGTCCTTGTCCGATTGCAGATGGTTGATCTGCGTCTCGGTGCAGCCCTCCTCCAGATAGGCGATCACCAGGGTGCGGGCGGCGGTGTCGGTGATGTAGCCGCCGAACTCCTGGAACGCCCGGGCGAGCGAGCGCCCCTCCGGCGTCGTGAGCCCGAGGCGGCCGAGATCGACCTGCGGCGGGATCGCGAACAGGGCCCCCATCGGGATCGTGCCGGTATGCGCGTTGTGCCCGCCCCCGTCGGTCGAGGAGGCCGGCCAGACGATGCGGGTCGGGCTCGCCTGGCTGGTGCTCGCCGCCATCGCGATGGCGTGGCGGATCTCGCCCCGCTCGAGCTCGGCCCGCCGCACCAGCCCGCCGATGAGCGAGCCGCCGAAGGCGCGCACGCCCTCCGTGGTGCCGGGCGTCGCCGAGATGCCGCTGCCGCGCAGGTCGGTGCGCACCAGGTATTGCGCCGAGTAGAGCTTGCGGGCCGGGTCGAACGCCCCGAGCCACAGCTCGTAGGCGTAGCGGCCCTCCGCGTCGATCAGCACCGCGTGCCGGTCGGTGCCGCCCAGGAAGGCGATGCCGGGCGGGGTGCGCAAGGTGAACCGGCCGCCGTTCGGGGCCCCGCCATGGGGCCAGGGCACGCTCGGCGGCCGTCCGCGATAGGTCCACGTCCGCTCCGGATCGTCCGCCGCCTGGCGGTAGATCCCGAAGGCGTGGCCGCCGATCCACGCATAGGCGCCCGCCGGCCCGCCGGCATTCTGGTTGCGCAGGAGCGCCGTCTCGGCCGCGTCGCCGGGCTGGAACGCCGCCCCCCGGCCGAGCGGCGTGTTCCAGATGCTCGTCGAGGCGAAGGGCTGCGCGACGGGATCGCGGAACGGGTCGTCGGCCCGCGCGGGAGGGCCCAGCAGGGCGAGGCCGAGCGCGAGGGCGGCAGCGGAACGGTGCATCGGCGCGGATCTCCCGGCAGGACCGGCCCCAGGGTAGCGGGCCGGGGCGTCGCGCGAAGCGTCGCCTTCGGGGCGCGGGGCCGCCCCGGATCTCGGCCGGAGGTGGCGCTCGTCCTGCACCTTTCGGGGGTGGCCGCCGCCTTTCTCGGGGGACGGGCCGCCGGATTGCACCCCCCCGGGCCGCCCGGGCGGTCCTTTAAGCTCCCCTCCCGAGCGCTTCCCCCTCGCGGCCCCGCCCTTCGCGACTTGGGCGACTTGGGCGACTTGGGCCGCGACCAGCAGAGTCCGGATCGATCATGACGCCAGCCGGTTCGATGCAGTGGATCCTCGCGGTGCCCTTCCTGCGGGACGAGGGCGGCGACTGGATCCCCCGTCACGTCGGCGGGCCCCACCGGTTCACGACGGCGCCGGCACCCTACGGCCACGACCGCTCGCGGGCCGTGACGGGCGCGGCGGAATGGTCGGACTACCTGCGCCACGCCTGGAGCGCCTGGCGCCTCGTGCGGGCGGCGCCGCGGGGGGGCGCCGGGGTGATGACCGGCTTCCCGCAGCTCGCCGTGACGGCGGCTCTGGTCAAGCTCGTCCTCGGGCGGCGGGACGTGCCCCTCGTCGCCTGGTGCTTCAACCTCGGCCGGACGCCGGGGGGCTGGAAGGCGCGTCTCGCCCGCGCGGTCCTGGGGCAGGTCGACGTGTTCGTGGTGCATTCCCGCCGCGAGGTCGCGCTCTACGCCGAGTGGCTTGGCCTGCCCCGCGACCGCTTCGTGTTCGTGCCCCTGTCGATCCACGACGAGCCGCGCGAGACGCACGAGGACGAGGCGGCGCCCTTCGTGCTCGCCATGGGCTCGGCCAACCGGGACTACGCCACCCTGGTGGCCGCGGTCGCCCCGCTCGGCCTGCCCACCGTGATCGTCGCCGGCGCCCACGCCGTCGCGGGCCTCGACCTCCCGCAAAACGTCACGGTGCGCAGCGGCCTGACCATCGCCGAGTGCCACGATCTCTGCGGGCGGGCCCGGGTCAACGTCGTACCCCTGCGCAACACCACCTTCACCTCCGGCCAGGTCACGGTGCTGGAGGCGATGATGCTCGGAAAGCCCGTCGTGGCGACGCGGGCCGCCGGGACCGAGGATTACGTGAGCGAGGGCGAGAACGGCCTGCTGGTGCCGCCCGAGGACCCCGCGGCGCTCGCCGCCGCCGTCGCGGCCCTGTGGGACGATCCCGCCGCCCGCGCCCGCCTCGGCGCCGGCGCGCGCCGCACCGTCGCCGAGGGCACTACCTTCCGGTCGGTCGCGCCCGCGATGGCGGCGGTGCTCGAGGCGGCGTGGAGGCGGGCGGCGGCGGAGGGCGGTGGCGTCGCGGCGCCGGGAGCGCCGTCGCGGAGCCCGACGGGCTGAGAGCCTGTTCGATCGGCCTCTGCCGTTTCCACACCCGCCGCGTCATTCCGGGCTCCGCTGCGCGGCCCCGGAATGACGTGGTGGACGTTGATTCTGATCGTGCAGAAAGGCCCACCGCTCAAACGACTTCGCCGGGGCTCTCGCCCCGGCCGCGCCCCCCGCCGGTCTCGTATACACATGTGACG
>NZ_JBEXZS010000198.1:0-3355 GCF_040593685.1 Methylobacterium sp. EM32
GGGGGGGGGGGGGCTCCGGGGGGGGGGGCTGGGTGGGATGAGGGTGGGCAGGAGGCCGACGGAGTCACCGCCGCCCGGAGGTCATTTGGGTCACACGCGGCGCTCCCACCCTGTCGCTGTGCAGCCCTGCCGCCGGTTTCGCACCCGGCCCGTGCCTCAGGCGGCGCGCACCCGCGCGAGGAAGCGCACGACCTCGGTGCCGAGATGCTCGGATTCGCGCGATAGATCGGAGGCGGAATCCAGCACCTTCCGGGCGGCCGCGCCGGTCCGCTCCGACGCCATCGCCACACCCGCCACGTTGCCGGTGACCTCCCGGGTACCGGCCGAGGCCTGCGCCACGTTGCGGACGATCTCCTGCGTCGTCGCTCCCTGCTCCTCGACCGCCGCCGAGATCGTCGCCGTGACCGTGCTGATCTCGCCGATGCGGGTCGTGATCGCGGTGATCGCCCCGACCGCCTGCTCGGTGACGACCTGGATCTGGCCGATCTGCTGGCTGATCTCGTCGGTGGCCTTGGCGGTCTGGTTGGCGAGCTCCTTGACCTCGGCGGCGACCACCGCGAAGCCGCGCCCCGCCGCTCCCGCCCGGGCCGCCTCGATCGTGGCGTTGAGCGCCAGCAGGTTCGTCTGCGAGGCGATGGTCGCGATCATCCCGACCATGTCGCCGATCTTGGTCGAGTTGCGCGTCATCTCCTGGACCAGGCGCATGGTCTGGTCCGCCTCGGCCACGGCCCGTCCGGCGAGATCGGAGGAGGCCACGATCTGGCGGCCGATCTCCTGGACCGAGGAGCCCAATTCCTCGACCGCCGCCGCGACGGTGTTGACGTTGGTGGCCGCCTGCTCCGCCGCGGAGGCCGCGGAGGTCGACTGACCGGCGGTCTCGGTCGCGGTCGCGGTCATGCTCCGCGCGGTGCCCTCAAGGGCGGCGGCCGAGGCCGAGACCTTGGCGACGACGGCGCCCACCGCCTCCTCGAAGGCGTCGGCGACGGCGCGCATCCCGATCCGCCGCTGCTCCTCGGCCGCGAGGCGGGCCTGCTCGGTCTCGCGCTCCAGGGCGCGGCTGCGCTGCATGGTATCGCGAAAAACCTCGAGCGCGGCGGCCATGGCACCGATCTCGTCCCGGTGACGGACTCCCGGCACCGGGACGGCGAGGTCGCCCTCCGCGATGCGCCGGGTCGCTGCCGAGAGGGCGTGGATCCGGCCGGCGATCCAGATCTGTGCGATCGCTGCCCCGATCAGCGTCAGGAGGATTCCGGCGATCGCCAGCGTGCAATGCACCGCGAAGGCCTGCCGCGCCCGCACCGTCTCCGCGTCGGCGGCCGTCGCCGCGGCGTCCATCAGGGCGAGCGCCGTCGCGGCGATCGCCGACTGGCTCACGGCGGCGCCTTCGAGCCACGCGTCCATCACGGGGACGCTCGGTTTCCGTCCGGCCTCGACGGCGGCCACGATCTCCGCCCGCTGCGGGCCCAGAGGGGCTTCGAAATACGCAGCGGTGGCGGTCCGGTAGGCGGACTGGACCAAGTCCGAGCGGCTGGTCGAGAGCAGGGTTCCGACGAGGTCCCAGGTCGTCCGCCCCTGGATCTCCCGGGCGCGCAGGGCCGGGCCGTCCGTCGGCAGGGGCAGCCGGTCGCCGGAGAGCAGTATGTTGATCGCCAGGAGTTGCTGGCCGGTCAGGTTCCGGAGCGACCCGATGATCGCCTTCGTGGCGATGGTCGATTCCAGCACCGGGTCGAGCTGCCGCAGGGCGGTGTCGGTCCGGGCCGACATCGTGTCGATCAGGGCGAGCAGCCGCCCGCCCAACTCGTTCAGCTGGGCGAACAGGGCTTTGTCCCGGCTCGCCATCGGCCGGTCGAGATCGGCATCGACCCGGCCGCGCAGAGCCTTCCAGGACTCGGCGACCGTCGCCAGCTCCTGCATGGCGGTGGCAAGGGCCGGCTCGTCGATGCTGTGCGAGGCCGCTGCCGCCTCGCCCAGCGCCCGATCTGCCGGGGCGCGGGATTCCAGCGCCACGCGTCGCGACACCCGGTTCGCCTCCGGCGCGAAGCCGAGGCCGGTCATGCTCCAGCCGCGCTCGCTGCGGAAGGAGGCCAGGCTCTCCAGCATGGACCGGCTGAGCTTGACGTAACGAGAAATAAGATCTGCCTTCTCTTTCAATTCGAACGCAGACCTCAAATTATATGCCGAGGAGACCACGATGATGGCTCCGAAAAGGAATATAATCGCCCCAAGTACGTTCCGGACACTTAGATATCGCATGTCGACGATCCCCCGATCTCGGGGGAACGATAAGAAGCTCCCGTTGAAAATTTCGTTGACGCAGGGGATTTTAAGTTTTCGGCGTGGCGCAGGGTGCGATCGCGCCGGCTCAGGCGGATCCGGCTTCCTCCCGGCGGATCAGCTCCCCTGCGACATCACCCAACCGCGGCGCCGCCTCCCGGGTGAAGGGCAGCGGCCGGCACACGGCGAGGGCTGCCAGCCCGAACCGCGCCGTCATCAGCCCGTTGAGCACGCCCTCCCCGAGCTTCGCCGAGATCCGGGCCGCGACCCCTAAGCCCAGCACCGATTGCACCAGGCTGTCGCCGACCGCGACGCTGCCGGTGACGGCGAGATGGGCGAGCGCCGCCCGCGCCAGGCGCAGGAAGCCGAACAGGCCGGGTCTCCCGCCATAGATGGTGGCGATGCGGCGAAGGAGGCGGACGCCCGCGAAGATCACGAAGCCGACATCGACGATCGCCCGCGGGCTCAGGGCCGTCACCGCCGAGACCTGCTTGGCCGCCTCCGCTACCGCCGCCTTGGCGGCGCGGTCGAGGGAGGCCAGCAGCTCGGCCTCGGCGATGCCGATCCGGTCCTCGACGTCGAGGATCTGGTCGTCGAGGGCATCGAGCCGGGCCCGCGCGGCGCTCAGGGCCGGGCGCCCGGCATAGAGGCCGGAGAGCTGGCGCACCACGGCCTTGGCGGCGCTGTGGTCGCGGGAGCGGAGCGCGTCGAGGGCTTCCTCGCGCAAGGCCTCGATGCGGCGCTCGCGCAGCACCCCCGCCACCTCGCGCCAGACGATGGCCAGAAGCGCCACCACCGCGACCGCGAGCAGCACCAGGGCGACGATGCCGAGCCAGGGCGCGACGGTGAAGAGGTCGGCGATCAGGCGCTCGATGGCAAGGCCGATGCCGAGGGAGGCCAGGCCCCCGAGGGCCGAGAGCAGCAACGTCGCCCAGGGCGCGCGCGAGCGCGGCGCCACCGGGACGGGCACCCCGTCGGCGGCCTCGACGATCTCGAACGGCTCCTCCACCACCCGCACGCCGTCGGGCAGCGCCGTCTCGGTGCCGGGCGGCGTGCGGGTGGTGGAGGAGCCGTTCGAGAT
>NZ_JBEXZS010000199.1:0-9568 GCF_040593685.1 Methylobacterium sp. EM32
GGCGGGCGATCGCCTCGGTCTGGCCGGCATTGTCGGCGTTCTGCTTCACGTTGGCGGCCATCTCCTCCATCGAGGCCGAGGCCTCCTCGGTGGAGGCGGCCTGCTCGGTCGAGCCCTGTGACAGCTGCTCGGCCGAGGCCGACAGCTCCTGGCTCCCCGCCGAGACGTTGTTCGCCGCCGCCGCCGCATCCGCCACCACGGCGCGCAGGCGCGTCAGCATCGTCTGGAGGGCGAGGCCCATCCGGTCCTTCTCGGAGAGGGGCTTGGCCTCCACCGTGAGGTCGCCCTCCGCGATCGCGTCGGCGAGGCCGGCGGTCGCGTTCAGGTTGGCGGTCATGCGGTTCATCGCGGTGACGAGATCGCCGATCTCGTCGCGGGAGGTCACCGCCACGGTCTGGCCGAGATCGCCCATGGCCACGGCGTCGGCGAGGGACACCGCGCGGCTCAGGCCCCGGGAGATCGTCACGGCCAGCCAGATCGCGATGGCGAGGCCGGCGAGGAGCGCGCCCGCCAGCACGGCGAGCAGCATCGTCTGGCCCTCGCTCGCATCCGCCTTGGCGCGGGCCACCGCATCGGTCATGCGCTTGCCCTGAAACGCCACCAGGGCGTCGAAGGCATCGATCGCGGCCGTGCTCGCCGTGGAGTACTCGCCCGAGGCGAGGGAGGCGGCCTGGATGGTGCTCCCGGTCTCGACGGTCGCGAGGGCTTTCTGGAACGAGGCCGCCCAGGCATTGTACTTCTGCCGGATCGCCTCGACCGGGACGTTGCGGGCGGCGCCGACGTGGAGCAGCTCGTCCATCGCGCGCGAGATCTCCTCACGCAGCTGCTTCGCCGCGGTCACGCGCTGCTCCAGCGCCTCGACATTCGTCGCGCCGGTCGCCGATTGCATCTCGCCCCAGGCCCGCTCCAGGCGGACCTGGAAGCCCGCCGCGGCACGGACGAACTCGTCGTCGCCCGTCTCGCCCGGCCGGCCCTTGACGATCGCGTCGAGGTCGGCCCGCAGGGCGGCCGTGGCGGGACGTCCGGTCGCGGCGATCTCCGACCAGGTCCGGGCATTCGAGTTGAGCCGGGTCAGGTCCAGCGCCTTGGCGCCCAGCGCCCGCACGGTGTCGTACTTGGCCGACAGGACCTCAAAGAGCCGCCGGCCCTCGTCGGAGGTGATGTACGACTTCGCCTTCCCCATCGCGGCGAGCGTGTCGGCGGCGTTCTCCGCCACGCGCTTGCTGAAATGGGCCATCTGGGCGTCGTCCGAGCTGATCACGGCGGCGCGCGTGTTCGAGATGCCCCGGAGGGCCTGGGCCTTGGCGTCGAGCACGTGCGTCTGGACCTCGGAGCGGCTGACGACGAACTTCATCGCCTCGTCGGCCGCCGTCAGCCTCTGGTAGCCGACGGCGCCGGCCGCGCCGGCGAGGATCAGGACCGACGCGAAGCCGCCGGCCAGTTTCGCCTTGATCGTGAAACGCATCGTATTACCCCGGCCAAGAGCGTTGCCCGACCTGAACACCGGTCCGTCGGCAGCGCGGCACAATTGACGATCTGAGGCAGCAGCCGGTCCGGGTGCGGTCGGGTGCTGCCCCGGCTCAGTTCAGGATCCGCTCGACATCGGGCAGGATGACGAACTCGTCCCCGCACTTGACGATCGACTTGATGAATTCGGGCCGCCACGAGGTGCCGACCTTCGGCACCTGCTGCGCCGTGCCGGCCTGGACCTCGGTCACCTCGAAGACCTTGTCGGCGACGAGGGCCACGATCACCGGATCGCCCGCGATCCCGACCTCGATCACCACGAAGCGGGTGTCCGGCGTCACGGCTTCCGGCTTCATGCCGAAGCGCTCGCGGATATCGGCAAGCGGCACGACGTTGCCACGCACGTTGACCACCCGGTCGAGATGCGCCCGCGCCCCCGCCACCCGGGTCGCCGGGATCGGGTCGATGATCTCGCGCACCATCCCGGCATCGAGCGCGAAGGTCTCCGACCCGATGCGCACCATCACCACCTGCAGGCCGTCCGCCTGCCGCGAGGAATCCGCCGTGCCGGTCATCATGCCACCTCCTGAAACTCGCGCGGCATCTCGGCCTGGCCGCCGGAAACGAGCCGTCCGACGTCGATGATGAGGGCGGCGGTACCGTCGCCGAGGATCGTCGCCCCCGAGAAGGTCGTCACGTCGGCGTGCAGCTTCGACAGCGACTTGATCACCGTCTGGTGGTTGCCGATGATCTGGTCGGCGACGAGCCCGACCCGGGTCTCGCCGACCGACACGATGATGACCTTCTGGTACGGATCGGGCTCGCCCTCCGCCTCGAACAGGGTCCGCAGGCGCAGGAACGGCACCAGGGCGCCGCGGATGTTGAGGAAGTCGCGCCCGCGGCTCGCCCGGTCGCCCTCGGGCAACTCGACGCATTCCTCGACCGCGGCGAGCGGGACGACGTAGCGCCCCTCGCCGACCCGGATCAGCAGGCCCTCGATGATCGCGAGCGTCAGCGGCAGGCGCAACGTGACCGTGGTGCCGGCCCCCGGCACGGTCGCGATGTCGATCGTGCCGCGCAGGCCCTCGATGGTCTTTTTCACGACGTCCATGCCGACGCCGCGGCCCGACAGGGCCGAGATCGTCGCGGCGGTCGAGAAGCCGGGGGCGAACAGGAACTGGTAGACCTGCTGGTCGCTCAACGGCGTGCCGGGGGCGACGAGCCCCTTCTCCTCGGCCTTGGCGCGGATGCGGGCGGCGTCCAGCCCGGCGCCGTCGTCGCGCACGCTGACCCGCACCTGGGCGCCGGCATGCTCGGCCGAGAGGGTGATGCGGCCGGTGGCCCCCTTGGGGCTCTCGGCCCGCCGGGCCGGATCCTCGATGCCGTGGTCGATGGCGTTGCGGATCAGGTGGACCAGCGGATCGGCCAGGCGCTCGATCACGGTCTTGTCGAGCTCGGTCTCCTCGCCTTCGGTGACGAAGTCGACCGGCTTGCCGAGATCCCGCGACAGGTCGTGGACGAGGCGCCGGAAGCGGCCGAACAGCGCCCCGATCGGCACCATGCGGATGCTCATCGTGGTGTCGCGGAGCCGAGCCGAGAGGCGCTCGATCTCCTCGGCCACATTCTTGATCCCGGCATCGGCGTGCAGGCCCGCGAGCTGGCTGAGCCGGGCCTGGGCGATGACGAGCTCGCCGACCCGGTCCATCAGCTCGTCGAGGCGCCCCGCCTCGACCCGCACGGTGCTGGTCGTGCGCTCCTCGCCCCGGCGCCCGCCCGCCCGCGGCTCGGGCGCCGCGGCGGGAGTGGGAGCGGGATGCGCTGCCGGCGCCGCCGCCTGGTGCAGCAGGACCGGTACTGCGGCCGCCGCCGGCACGGGGAGCGGCGCGGCCTCCTCGGCCGGGCCCGGCAGCGCCTGCGCCGGCCCCTCGTCCTCCGTGCCGAGCGGCGTCAGGGTGAGGGTCATCTCGTCCTGAACGAACAGGAACACGTCGTCGATCGCCTCCCGGGCCACCCCGGCCGGCAGGGTGACGTCCCAGCCGATCGACAAGGCCTCGGGGTCGAGCGCCGCGAGGTCGGGCACCGCGTCGAGCCGCGGCACCACCGCCTGCGCGCCGAGATCGCGCAGGTCGTCGAGGAGGGCGAGCGGGTTGGTACCGTTGCGCAGGACGTCCGGCGCGAAGGCGATCCCGACCCGCCAGCCGGCCGCCCCGGCGGGCGCCGCCTCGGGCTCGGGCTCGGGGGCCGGAGCCGCCCGGCCCGTCGCCCGTCCGACAAGGCCGCCGAGCTCGTCGAGGATGGCCTGGCCGAAGACCGGCTCGGCCCCCTCGGGATCCTCGATCAGGAGGCGGATGTAGTCCTTGGCCGAGAGGGCGACGTTGACGAGGTCGAGGCTCGCCGGCACGCGTCCCTGGCGCACGAGGTCGAAGGCGGTCTCGAAATCGTGGGTGAAGGCCGCCACCCGCTCGAAGCCGAACATCGCCCCCGAGCCCTTGATGGTGTGGAGCGCGCGGAACGCCGTGTCGATCAGGGCCCTGTCCTGCGGCTTCTCGCCGAGGTCGAGCAGCGTGGCCTCCAGGCAGGCGAGAAGCTCGTCGGCCTCCATGCGGAACACGTCGACCGGGTTGAGGGAAGTCATGTCGGCATCGACCCTTGGATCGCACGGACGGTCTTTGTTCGCGCGGGATTCACGAAGACGAATGCGTCACGCCGCTCCGGCCCACGCCGTCGCTCGCGCTCCCCGCGCCCGCCCCGGTCGTGCGGCAGGGGAAGCGTGAGATCGGCGGTGGGTGCTGAGAACTACGGAATTTCGCAGTGATCAGATTGTGTCCGAAATCCGATAATTTTCGGTTAGCAATCGGACAGTCATCGAAACCTTACGGAAAAATTTGCCGGCTGACCCCAGGGACTCGAAAGACGATGGGGCGAGCACGTGCGGAAGACGGCCTCGATCGAGCCGACAGGACGACGGCTCGACTGCGCTTCGTCGCGCGATATGGCTCAAGCTTGATCTATACCGATGCCGATGGGGCGGGGGATCCCCTCTCACCCTGCGATGTCGAGCAAGCTCGAGACCGCACGGCGAGGGGATCGCACACCTCCGCCGTATCCGAACGGAGCGGGCGGGACGTGTCGGCTCGCGTCAGAACAGGTCGATGCCGTCGAGCTCGTCCGCTGCGGTGCCCGCGGCCCCCTCGGCCGGTCCGCGCGGCTCCTGCCCGAGCACCTGGTGGCGCAGGCGGTCCCGGACCTCGCCGAGGGTGCAGGCCGCGATCATCGCTTCGGCCCAGGAATGGTCGGGCTCCGGCACGTCAAGGCCCTGCTCCGTGGTCCGCTCGGCCATCCGGTCGAGCTCGGCGGCGAGCGCCCGCAGCACGGTGCCGCCGTTCTGCAGGCGCTGCTTCGTCAGGTCCTGGAACTGCATGGCGATGATCGCGCCCGACACGTCGGCGGTGATCGTCTGCGTCGTCTCGGCGGTCTGCTGCAGCACGCCGGCGAAGCGCGTCGTCTGCGCGACCAGCGCCTGCATCACGGTGTGGACCCGGGCCTCGGCGCTGCGGCTCTCGTCCGAGACGTCGATCGTGGCGATGTCCTGCAGCAGGCCGTGGCTGTCGCGCAGGCCGGTGGCGATCGAGCCGATCTGGTCCTTGATCGTGCCCGAGAGCGTGTTGATCGATTGCGCCAGCTGGCGGACCTCGTCGGCCACCACCGCGAAGGCCCGGCCGGCCTCGCCGGCCCGCGCCGCCTCGATCTTGGCGTTGAGCGCGAGCAGGTTGGTCTGGCGGTTGATCGTCTCGATCCGCGCGACGCTGCCCTCGACCGCATCGATCTCGGCCAGCACCGCGTCGAGGGCGCGGGCCGTCGCGCCGCCGTCGCGCGAGAGCCGGCCGACCTTGTCCATCAGCGCCGCCAGCGTCCCGCCGAGCCCCGTAGCGACCTCGGCGAGGGGGACGATGCGCCCGTCGATCTCGACCGCCTGGATCGAGGCGACGAGGCCCTGCACGATTCCGGCCTGGTCGCGCGTCGTCGCGGCGATGTTCTCGAAGCGGTGGCTCAGGCCCTGGACGCTGTCCTCCATGTGGGAGGAGGCAAGGCCGAGCTCGCCGACCAGGGCCTCGAGCGCCCGACGCTGCAAGGCGGACAGCCCGAGCCAGGATTGCAGGAGGTCGCAGGCTTGCCGATCGGAGACTTGCCGATCGGGGATCTGCCGGTCGGCGCCGGGCGCCTCCGCGGCGGGTGGCTCGACGCCCGTGGCGGCCTCGACCGCGGCGAGGGCGACCGGGACGGGGGCGGACACCTCGGTGCGGGGCCGCAGCCACCGTGGACGGGGGCGCTCCCGCGTCACCTGCGCCGCCTCGGAAATCATCGTCCTCACACTCCGTCGGACCGTTCGTCGCGTCCGGGCTCATTACCAAGAGCCTCGGGTTCCGGTGACGCTACGGGCGGCATGCTTGCGGAAGCGTTAGCATTCTGTCCGGAACCGGACCGAACGATTCAAGGAAGTTTTACGGTCCCATCGCATAGTCTTTCTCAGAGGCGCGGTTCGGACGCCTCGCAGGATCTCGGCGCCGTCATGTCAGATACCCTCGTCATCACCATGCCGGGCGACTGCACCTTGCGGGCGATCCGCACGCTTCACGGCGAGATCGCCGCCGCCCTCGCCGCGACCGCGAATCTGACCCTCGATTGCTCCAAGGTCGAGCGCGCCGACATCGCCTTCGTGCAGCTCGTCGTCGCGGCGGCCGGCACGGCGGAGCGGAAGGCCAAGCGCCTCGCCCTCATCGACGCGCCCGACCTCGTCGAGGGCGCCTTCGCGCGGGCGGGCCTGAGCGCACAAGTCTCCTTCCTGCGCGCCGCCTGAGCGCCGCGCCGACCGTCACTTCCTTCCCGTACGCGTTCCCCGGAGTTCCCGTTCCATGGCTACCGTCCTCGCCGTCGACGATTCCCCGAGCATCCGGCAGATGATCAAGGTGGTCCTCGGTCCCGCCGGTCACACCATCATCGAGGCCGGGGACGGCGCCGAGGGCGTCGCCAAGGCAAAATCCTCCGCGCTCAATCTCGTCATCACCGATCTCAACATGCCGGTGATGAACGGTCTCGACATGATCAAGACCCTGCGGACGCTGCCCGCCCTGACCGGCGTGCCGATCCTGTTCCTCAGCACGGAGTCGGACGAGGGCATCAAGCAGCAGGCTAAGGCCGCCGGCGCCACGGGCTGGATCACCAAGCCGTTCAAGCCCGAGCAGCTGCTTGCCGTGGTGTCGAAGCTGACCCGGGCGTGATCTCGTCTCGGAGGGAGGGGCCGGTCGAGCCGCTCCCTTCGCGATGAAAGGTCTGTTCGACAACACGAGCCGGTTTGGCGTGTGAGAACTGCGTCGCGAGACGCATTGCTATCCCTCCCACAACCTCATCCCGAGGTGCGAACGTAATGAGCCCCGACGGAGGCCTCCTTCGAGGTCAGTCGATTTTCAATCGACTGACACCTCAGGATGAGGTTGTGGGTGGGATACGATCTTGCGGCGGCCAGTCGGACAGACCCTCACTCGACGTCGTGAAACCCGCGGTGTGATTCCGGGCTCCGCTGCGCGGCCCCGGAATGACGAGGAGGGTGGAAAGACTGTCGCGCCCGGCCGACAGTTTTTTACCTTGTCATGCGTTCATGCCCCCCGGCCCGCCGCCAGGTACGCCCGCCATCCCCCGTGACGCGACACGTCCTCGGCCTCCCGCACGCCCTCCGGCTCGCACAGGAACCCTTTCGGCGCCGTGCCGTCGGCGAGCCGCAGGGTGCCGATGCCGAGGGGGGCGGGGATCGCCGCGACGAAGCGGCCGAAGGCCTCCGGCGTCAGCGCCCAGACCTCGGTGGCGATCGCCGTGCCCGTGCCCGCCGCCACCCGCACCAGGCCCGGACGGCGCGGGCCCGCGCCCGGCAGGGCGTAGAGCCGGTAGTCGGGCGCGGTCTCGACCGCCCGCAGGAGCCGGGCGCCGAGCGCGGTCAGCTCGCCGTTCAGCGGCAGGCCCGACAGGTGGGCGCCGACGACCACCAGCTCGATTTCGTCGCCTCGGGCCCGCGCCGGAGCCGGCTCGGGCGCCGGCGGCAGGGGCGCGCCGGTCGCCCCCATCGGGGTGCCGCCGGCGCAGTGGAGGGCGTCGCCGAGGGAAATCAGGGCCGCGTCCCGGCCGGCCGGGGCGATCAGCGTCACGCCGGCCGGTCCGCCGTCGGCGCGGGGATGGCCGGGCACCGCGAGCGCGCAGAGATCGAGCAGGTTGACGAAGTTGGTGTAGGTGCCGAGCTCGGCATTGGGGCCGACCGGGTCGGCGGCGAGGCCCGCGAGGGTCTGCGGGCGCGGGAAGGTCGGCACGCACAGGGCGTCGAGTCTCTGCCAGACCGGCTCGGTGGCCCGGTGCAACTCCGCCAGCCGGTAGCGGCCCACGAAGGCATCCGCCGCCGAGAAGGCGGTGGCGCGCTCGGTGATGGCACGGGTGACCGGGTGCAGCGCCTCCGGCCGTTCAGTGATGAGGCCGCGGATCGCCTCCCAGCGCTCGGCCACCCACGGTCCGTCGTAGAGCAGGGCGGCTGCGGCGAAGAACGGGGTCAGGTCGACCGGCACCAGGGTCGCGCCCAGCGCCTCGAGGTCGGCGAGGCTCGCGTCGAAGGCCGCCTCGGCGTGGCGGTCGCCGAAGAATAGCCGGCTTTCCGCATCCGGCACCCCGATCCGCGTCGGAACCTCCCCCGGCCTCCCGGCCGGCAGGGCGCGCGAGAACGGATCGGCGGCGTCGAACCCGGCGAGCGCCGAAAAACCCTCGAACGCGTCCGCGGCGGTCAGCGCGAAGACCGAGACGCAGTCGAGGGTGCGGCAGGCCGGCACGACGCCGCGCGTCGAGAGGGCGCCGAGGGTGGGCTTGAGCCCGACGATGTTATTGAGCCCCGCCGGCACCCGGCCGGAGCCGGCGGTGTCGGTGCCGAGCGCCAGCGGCACGAGACCGGCCGCCACGGCGACCGCCGAGCCCGACGACGAGCCGCCGGGCACGAGCGCCGGGTCGAGAGTGTTGCGCGGCACGCCGTAGGGCGAGCGCACGCCGACGAGGCCGGTGGCGAACTGGTCGAGATTGGTCTTGCCGATGACGAGCGCCCCGGCCTGCCGCAGCCGCGCCACCACGGTGGCGTCCTCCGTCGCGACGCTCCCGTAATCGGGGCAGGCGCAGGTGGTGGGCAGGCCGGCTACCGCGATGTTGTCCTTCACGGCAACCGGGATGCCGTGGAGCGGGCCCGCCGGCAGGGTGTCCGCCTCCGCCGCCACCTCGGCCTCGGGCCGCAGGGTGATGAAGACCGCCGGATCGGCGAGTGCCGCGATGCGCCGGTAGACCTCGCGCACGGCCTGCGCCGGCGTGAGCGCCCCCGAGGCGTAGGCCTCCCGGTACTGGGCGAGGGTGAGGGGAAAGTCGGTCACGCCGGCACCTCGTCGATCAGGCTGACATGGGCGGCGACGACCCGCCAGCCCTCGGGGAGCCGCGCCCAGCTCTGCATCTGGCGCCCGACCTTGCCCGGATGCGCCTCGCGCCAGAACAGGGTCGAGGCGGTGGCGAAGTCGCGCCCGAAGGTGGTGATGACCGTCTCACCGATGCGGCGCTCGACCCCGACCGGCGAGCGCGCCCGGCGAAAGGCCCGGATCGCGTCCATGCCGTAGAGGTTTTCGCCGATGCCGTACCGGATGGTGCGGGGATCGTCCCAGAACAGGGCCTCGAGGGTCGGCACGTCGTTGGTGACGAGGGCGGTCTCGTAGGCAGCGAAGGCTGCTTCGACCTCGGCTTTGACGTCGGGGTGGTCGATGTCCATGGGTTTCTCCCTGAAGACGCAACTCAATGGCTGTCCAGTTTCATCCTACCCACGACCTCATCCTGAGGTGCGAGTGAAACGAGCCTCGAAGGAGGGCTCCAGATGCCTCCGTGACTTCTGGAGGGCTCCTTCGAGGCTGCTGCAAGCAGCAGCACCTCAGGATGAGGGTGTGGGTGGGATCAGGACGATCAGACTGGATGTGCAGCGTGCGCGCCGGACGAGCCGTCACCCCGCCACCGGCGCCGTGGCGGGAGGACCTGGCGCTGCGAT
>NZ_JBEXZS010000200.1:0-1626 GCF_040593685.1 Methylobacterium sp. EM32
GGCGGGCGATCGCCTCGGTCTGGCCGGCATTGTCGGCGTTCTGCTTCACGTTGGCGGCCATCTCCTCCATCGAGGCCGAGGCCTCCTCGGTGGAGGCCGCCTGCTCGGTCGAGCCCTGCGACAGCTGCTCGGCCGAGGCCGACAGTTCCTGGCTGCCGCTGGCCACCCGGCTGGCCGCCTCCGCGACATTGACCGCGAAGGTCGTCAGGCTGTCGACCAGCGCATTGACCGCATCCTTCATGCGCTGGTGGTCGCCCTCGCAGGCGATGTCGACGCGCTGCGTCAGATCCCCGGAACTGACGAGGCTGAGGACGCGGTTGCCCTCCATGATCGGCAGGATGATGGCGTCCAGCATTCCGTTGATGCCGAGCACGAGCTTGGCGAAATCCCCGACATAGTTGTCCGCGTTGCCCCGCTCGCTGAGCTGCCCGGCGGTCGAGGCGGCGATCAGGTGCTGGATCTCGGACGTGATCGCCCGGAGGTTGGTCCGCAGCGTCTCGATCGTGTCGTTGATGAAGGCCTTCTTGCCCGGGAACGCCTCGAGGGGCGCGTTGAAGTCGCCTTCGCCGAACGCCTTGACGCAGGCCATCGCCTTCTTCTTCACGGCGATGTGGCCGGCCACCATGGCGTTGATACCCTGCGCCATCACGGCGAAGTCGCCGCTGAACCGGTCGACGGGAACGAACACGTCGATGTCGCCCCGGTCGTGCTCGGCCGACATGCGGTTCATCTCCGCGATCAGGCGCTTGAGATGGCCGCGCAGCGTCTCGATGGTCTCGTTGATGAACGCCTTCTTGCCGGGGAAAGACTCCAGGGGCGCGTCGAAGTCGCCCTCGCCGAACGCCTTGATGCAGGCCATCGCCTTCTTCTTCACGGCGATGTGGCCGGTCACCAGGCCGTTGATGTCCTGCGCCATCGCGGCGAAGTCGCCCTTGAACTGCTCGACGGGCATGAGCACGTCAATGTCGCCGGTCCCGTGCTCCGACGACATCCGGCCGACGCAGTCGCCGAACGTGATGGCCGGGCGCGTCGCCGTCTCGAGCAGGTCGTTGACGGCGATCAGAATCGTCTTCGCGTCACCCGTCGCCGTCGTCAGATCGGCGCGCGCCGACAGGTCGCCGGCGGCCATCGCCTGTCCCAGCCGTTGGATCTCGTCCAGGGCCACGCGCGTCTTGGAGGATCCCTTCATCCCGACGAAGAGAGACATGAGCATTCTTTCACGAAAAAGTGGGGACGGGCCGATGGGGGGTAGGCGGCGCGGGCCGATGGCCGCGCGCCGGGTGACGATCGTTCGACGATCCGGACGCCGCCGCAGCGCCCGGATCGTCGGGGTCATGCGCGCTTGAAGTCCTGGTCGCGGGTGTCCTCGGCGCTGGTCAGGTCGAAGGCGAAGCCGCTCCCGCGGGGGCTGCCGGAGCGGGGCTTGGCCGCCGAGCGGGTCGTCGTCCGGGCGGGCGACTTCACCGCCGCAGAGGGAGCCGCCATCCGGGACGCCGTGGCGCGCAGCTGCGACACCGCCCCGTCGATCACCCGCGACCCCGCCGCAGCCTCGCTCCCGTCGATCCGGAAATACGCGATCGTCGCCTGCAGCGTCTCGGCCTGCGCCGCCAGCTCCTCCGACGTCGC
>NZ_JBEXZS010000201.1:0-86082 GCF_040593685.1 Methylobacterium sp. EM32
CGCCCCCGCCGCCTCCCGGTGGCGCGCCGCCCCGCCGGTCCTGAGCCCGGACGCTCGTCGAAGACCCGCGTGGCGCTACGGCGCCACGTGGCAGACTAATCCCTCTTGGGTAGCAACTTTTCGCGATCTCGCCGGTTCTCGGCTCCGGATCGGCCGGTCCTTCCTCAAGGAGACATCACGGTGAGCACCGCACCCTCCGCCCCTGTCTCTGCGTCCGGTGCCCCCGATCGGCAGCCCTCGAAGCGCGCCCTGCGCGG
Organism: Methylobacterium sp. EM32; assembly: GCF_040593685.1. Lineage (NCBI taxonomy): Bacteria > Pseudomonadati > Pseudomonadota > Alphaproteobacteria > Hyphomicrobiales > Methylobacteriaceae > Methylobacterium > Methylobacterium sp. EM32. The sequence continues at coordinate 258 of NZ_JBEXZS010000201.1, forward strand.
GCTCGACGCGCTCAACTTCACCCTGGCGGACGTGCGCGACGGCCTCGGCCCCTACCTCGCGATCTACCTCATCGCCGTGCGCGGCCCCGACCAGGGCTGGAACGAGGCGACGACCGGCATGATCATGACGATCGCCGGCATCGCCGGCCTGATCGCCCAGACCCCCGCCGGCGCCCTCATCGACCGCTCGCGGCACAAGCGCGTCATCGTGATCGCGGCGGCGCTCGCCGTCACCCTGAGCTGCCTGGCGCTCCCCTTCATCTCGAACTTCTACGCCGTCGCCGCGACGCAATCGCTCGCCGGCATCGCGGGCGCGATCTTCCCGCCGGCGCTCGCGGCGATCACGCTGGGGGTGGTCGGGCCAAAGCTGTTCTCGAAGCGCATCGGCCGCAACGAGGGTTTCAACCACGCCGGCAACGCCGTCTCGGCGGCTCTGGCCGGGGGGCTGGCCTACCTGTTCGGGCCGATCGTGGTGTTCTGGCTGATGGGCGTGCTCGCTGCCCTGTCGATCGGCGCGATGCTGATGGTGCCGGACGAGGCCATCGACAACGACCTCGCCCGCGGCCTCGACTGCGCCGAGGACGAATCTTGCGAGCAGCCCTCGGGCCTCACCGCTCTGTTGCAGAACAAGTACCTGATGCTGTTCGCGCTGCTCGCGGCGATCTTCCACCTCTCCAACGCCGCGATGCTGACCTCGGTCGGCCAGCTCCTCACCCACCTGTCGGGCAAGGACAACGCCACCTCGCTCATCGCGATCTGCATCGTGGCGGCGCAATGCGTGATGGTGCCGGTGGCGATGTTCGTCGGCCACAAGGCCGATGCGATCGGCCGGAAGCCGATCTTCCTCGCCGCCTTCGGCGTGCTGGCCCTGCGCGGCGTGCTCTACACCTTCTCCAACAACCCGTTCTACCTCGTGGCGGTGCAGCTCCTCGACGGCATCGGCGCCGGCGTCTACGGCGCGCTGTTCCCGATCGTGGTGGCGGACCTGACCCGGGGCACCGGCCGGTTCAACGTCAGCCAGGGCGCGGTGGCGACCGCGCAAGGGCTCGGCGCCTCGTTGAGCGCGACGCTCGCCGGCCTCATCATCGTCTCGGCCGGGTACTCGGCGGCGTTCCTGACGCTCGCCGGCATCGCGGGCCTCGGCTTCGCCCTCTACCTGACGATGATGCCCGAGACCCGAGGCTTCGAGCCCGCCCAGGCCGGCACGCCCTCGGACCCGACCGGCCGCCCGGCCCTGGCAACGGCCTGAGGACCGGACCATGACCGCCCCGCTCGCCTTCGCGCATATCGGCGATCTTCACCTGACCGGGGCGGAGGCGGAGAACGCCCACGACTTCCGGGCGATCGTCGCGCAGCTCGGCGAGGTCGACGGGCTCGACTTCGTCTTCGTCCCCGGGGACAACGCCGATAACGGTGCGCCTGAGCAATACGCCCTGGTGCGAGCGGGCCTCGACCGGCTGTCCCTGCCGGTCCACGTCATCACCGGCGACCACGACATGGAGGGCGGCAGCCTCGACGCCTTCTATGCCGGGCTGAACGTCCCCCGGCTGCCCTACGCGGTCGACGTGCGGGGCGTGCGCTGCCTGTTCCTCGACATGTGCGGGCCGGGCGGCGGCGGGCCGGATTTCCGCCTCGGGCCCGACCAGGTCGCCTGGCTCGCGGACGAGCTGGAGCGGGCGGACAGGGACTGCATCCTGTTCATGCACTCCTACCCCGCCGACCTGAAGGGCGAGGGCGAGGCGGCACGCGTCGCCGACCTTGTCCATCGCGGGCCGGTGCGCCTCGTCGAGATGGGCCACACCCATTACAACGAGCTCGCCAATGATGGCCGCACCGTCTACGCGGCGACCCGCTCGACCGGCCAGATCGAGGAGGGCCCGGTCGGCTACGCGATCGCGGTCCTCGATCGCGGCGTGGTGAGCTGGCGCTTCAAGGAACTGGCTCAGCCCTGGCCCTTCGTGCTGATCACCTCCCCCGCCGACCGGCGTCTCGCCTTCGACGCCGGCCACGCGGTCGGCGAGCGCTTCACCCTGCGCACCCTGGTGCTCGGACCGGCGGAGCGCGTCGAGTTCCGCATCGACGAGGGCCCCTGGCAGGCGATGGCGCGGGAGGACGGCGCGCGCTGCCACGCGGCCGAGGTGACCTGGCCGGCGGGCGCTCAGGTGATCACGGTGCGGGCGGCGGGCCGTGAGTCCGAGGATGCCGACGCGATCGAGCCGGCCACCGACCCGAACGGGCTGCCGACCTCCCGCGGCATCGGCAGCGACGCGGACGCGCTCGGGGCCTGGCCGGGGCGGGGTCTGCTCGGGACCCAGCTCGGGCCGAACCGCAACGGGCGGCAGTGGTGAGGATAAGGCCGACGATACGCGGAAGACCGGATAACGCTCAGGACGGCTTTACATCCTCCGGGTCATCCCGGGGCGAGCCTTGGCGAGAACCCGGGATCCATAACCGCTGACGATGCAGGATCAGGCGGCACGCAAACCGCTTCATCCTCGAGCGCCGGCGGTTATGGATCCCGGGTTCCGCTTCGCGGCCCCGGGATGACGTGGAGGGTTGGATGACCCGTGTGCCAAGGGCCCGCCGGACCGGCGGAACGACCAACCCACCTCTCCCTCGACAATGACGACAGGACTTCTCCCCCCATGGCCGCGCTGACGCTCAGCCCCAACCTCGCGACCTGGGCGATCGCCGCCCTCGCCACGCTCGGCGTGATCGTGCGCCCGTTCTCCTGGCCGGAGGCGATCTGGGCGGTGACGGGGGCGCTCGCCCTGGTGCTGCTCGGCCTGCTCCCGGCCGGCACCGCCTGGGAGGGCGTGCTCAAGGGCACCGACGTCTACCTCTTCCTCGTCGGCATGATGCTGATGTCCGAGGTCGCCCGGAAGGAGGGCCTGTTCGATTGGCTCGCCGGCATCGCGGTGCGCACCGCCAAGGGCTCGGCGACGCGGCTGTTCACCCTGGTCTACCTCGTCGGCACGGTGGTCACGGTCTTCCTCTCGAACGATGCCTGCGCGGTGGTGCTGACGCCGGCAGTCTACGCCGCGACCCGCGCCGCCAAGGTCGAGAACCCCCTGCCCTACCTGTTCATCTGCGCCTTCATCGCCAACGCCGCCTCGTTCGTGCTGCCGATCTCGAACCCGGCGAACCTGGTGGTGTTCGCGGAAGCCATGCCGCCGCTGACGCGTTGGCTCGGCCTGTTCGCCCTGCCGTCGGTGCTCGCGATCCTGGCGACCTACCTCGTCCTGCGCCTGACCCAGAACGGGACGCTGCGCCGGCAGCAGGTCGCCACCGAGGTCGAGACCGCGTCCCTGTCCCGCACCGGCATCGTGGCGGGCCTCGGCATCGTGGCGACCGGCGCGGTGCTGATCGGCGCCTCGGCGCTGGGGCGCGATCTCGGTCTGCCGACCTTCGTCGCGGGGCTGGCCACCACCCTGATCGTGCTCGCGCTGAAGCGCGGCAGCGGCGCGGTCGAGGTGGTCAAGGACGTCTCCTGGAGCGTGCTGCCGCTCGTCGCCGGCCTGTTCGTGCTGGTCGAGGCGCTGGAGAAGACCGGCGTGCTCGCGCTGATCGCCGCCGAGCTGCAACGCGCCGCTACCGCCGCGCCCTCCGAGACCGCCTGGGGCGCCGGGGCGCTGATCGCCTTCGTCTGCAACCTCGTCAACAACCTGCCAGCCGGCCTGATCGCCGGCGCCGCGGTGCAGGCCGCCCACGTGCCCGAGAAGGTCGCGGGCGCGGTGCTGATCGGCGTCGATCTCGGGCCGAACCTCTCGGTCACCGGCTCGCTCGCCACCATCCTGTGGCTCACCGCGATCCGCCGCGAAGGACAGGACGTGAGCTTCTGGAGCTTCCTCAAGCTCGGCGCCCTGGTGATGCCGCCGGCCCTCGCGCTGGCGCTCGCCGGCCTCCTCCTCGTCTGATCTCCCTCCTCGTCCGATCCCCGCAACAGGAAGGTTTTTTCGGTGTCGATCGCCGCGCTCCTCTATCCCTTCATCCTGGTCGCCGGTGCGTTGCAGGCGCTCGGCAACGCGATGAACGCGCAGCTGCGCGGCCGGATGGTCAATCCGTGGCTCGCCGCCACGGTGTCGTTCCTGCCGATCGTGTTCGTCTTCGTCACCCTGTTCCTGGTGATGCCGACGCCGCTGCCGAGCCTCGAGACCTTGGGGAAGATGCCCTGGTACGCCCCGCTGGGGGGCTTGGCCGGGGCGGTCGCGGTGTTCGGCGGCCTCGCCTTCATCGACAAGGTCGGGGCCGGACCGTTCAACGGCCTGACGTTGACGGCCAACATCATCACGTCGCTCGCCCTCGACGCGTTCGGGCTGTTCGGGCTCCAGGCCTCCGGCTTCAAGCCGCTGCCCTGGCTCGGCGGCCTCATGATGGCGGCCGGCGTGGTGTTCATCGCCCGCACTGCCGGCAAGAAGGACGACGGGGAGAGCCACGGCGTCGGCGGCAAGCTGCTCTACCCGTTCATCCTCGTCGCCGGCGCGCTGATGGCGATCGGCGTGGTGTGGAACGCGCAGCTGCGCGGGGCGCTGGTCAATCCGTGGCTCGCCGCCACCGTGTCGTTCGTGCCGGTCGTCTTCGCCTTCGCGCTGATGGTCCTGCTCAAGCCCACCCCGCTACCGACCCGGGAGGACCTCGCCGGCGTGCGCTGGTGGATGCCCCTCGCCGGCATCACCGGGGCGGTGGCGGTGTTCGCCGGCCTGCTCTTCGTCGATAAGGTCGGGGCCGGCGCCCTCAACGGGCTTCTCATCACGGCGAACCTCCTGACATCGGTAGCGCTCGACCATTTCGGCTGGCTCGGCATGCGCCAAGTGAAGGCCGGTCCGCCGCGCCTCATCGGCGCCGCCCTGATGGTCGCCGGGATCGTGATGATCTCGGTGTTCTGATCGCTCCCGGCGGAGATCCCATGCCCACCCTTCCGGCCTGGGTCCTGCGCCGCGAGACCTTCGCGGCCGTGATCGTCGTCGCACTCGCGGCGGCCATCGCGGCCGCCCTGTATCTCAGTCAGGCGACGACGCTCACTATCGCGGTCGCGCCGCGCGACGGGACCGAGCCGGCCCTAATCCGGGCCTATGCCGACGCGCTGAAGGCGGACAGCGCCAACATCCGGCTCAAGATCCTGTCCTTCGACGACGTGCGCGAGAGCGCGGCGGCGCTCCAGGACGGCCGGGCCGACCTCGCGGTGGTGCGGCCGGACGTGCTGCTGCCGAAGAACGGCCTGACGCTCGCGATCCTGCGCGACCAGGCGATGCTGATCGTCTCGCCGGAGGGATCCGGCATCACAAGCTTTCCGAAGCTCGCGGGGCGGCGCCTCGGCATCGCGGCCCATCGCAGCGCCGATTTCTGGCTGCTCAAGAACATCCTCGCCTACTACGCCCTGATACTGGAGGGGCCGGACGGTACGACCGCCGCCGCGCCGGTGCCGGGCAGCACGGTCCGCCTCGTCGCCATCGAGGGCGAGGCGGCGGCGGCCGCGATCCGCGACAAGCGGATCGACGCCTTCGTCAGCATCATTGCCGCCTCGGCCCCCAAGGCGCGCCAGCTCGTCGAATCGGTGCGGGGCATCGGCCGAACCGGCAAGGTCGACCTCGTCGACGTGCCCGACAGCGATGCGGTGATCGAGCGCTTCCCCCGTCTCCAGGCGGTCACGGTGCCGGCCGGCCTGTTCGGCGGCCGGCCGAAGCTGCCGGCGGAGGACGTGAAGACGGTAGGCGCCTCCTACCGGCTGATGGCGCGCACGTCCCTCAGCCGCGCCGTCGCCGCGGACGTGACCCAGCACCTGTTCGAGATGCGCACCGCCGCTGCCGAAGAGACCGACGCGGCGGAATACGTCCAGGCCCCGGCCTACGAGACCACGGTGGCAGCGACGAGCGCCCGCATCCCGATCCATCCCGGCGCGATCGACTATTTCGAGCGCGAGCAGCACGGCTTCGTCGAGCGCTACGGCGACACGCTCTACCTTCTCGCCGCGCTCGCCGGCGGCCTCGCCTCGGCGGTGGCCTGGCTGCGCCAGCGCCTGGCAAGCCTGCGCCGCGAGCGCATCGATGAGGTGACCGACCGGCTGCTCGAGATCACCGACCAGGCCCGCTCCTTACGGGATCCGGATGCCATCGCCGCCCTGTCGGTCGAGATCGACAAGCTCGCCATCGAGGTCGTGCGCGACATCCGCCGGCGGGAGCTCGATTCGCGCACGATGGCAGCGGTGTCGATCGCCATCGAGACAGCTCGGGCGACGGTGGCGGATTGCCGGGCGGCGGCGGGGGAGAAGGAGGCGGCTTCGGGGGTGTCGTGAGGGGCTGACGATCACGGCGGCAGGGCTGCCCGTCGCCGGACGAAGTGCGGGTCTCGCCCTCTCCCCGCGGGTGGCACGCCTGTCCGAGACATCGGGCGGAGCCGGGCGGCGTCGCGCGTGAAACGTGCAGGACGAGCCGCAGGTGCGACGCGCGATGTGCGCCTGGCATGGGGGTCCACCGGGATGGGCGATCACTCGCCGGTCGATCTCTACCCGAAAGGCGAGGCCTGCGACGGCCGCGCTCCCGCAATCCCGCCTCAATCCCGGGGTTAACAGAATCTTGTCCGAGCACGAGGGGAATGCGGGTGCACGCCCGGCATGACCCCGGAAACAAGGGAATGCGGGACGATGACTGCAAAGCCGTCGAAGACGGGACCGCGGTCCGTGACGGGCGCGGCCCTGCTGGCTGCGCTCGCCGCCACGCTGCTGGCGGGAGCCGTCGCCCCGGCGCGGGCGCAGGGCTACCGCGTCGTGATCGAGGACGAGGACGACGCGATCCTGCCGCCGCGGGCGGTGGTCTTCCGCCTTGGCCGGGCCGGCTTCACCGGCATGAGCCATCCGCGCTTCGACGGCGAGACCTACCGCGTCGAGGCCGACAGCCCCTGGGGCAACCGGGTCCAGCTCGTCGTCGATGCCCGCACCGGCCGCATCCTCGACCGCGAGCGCCTGGAGGCGCCGCTGATCCCACCCGGCACCATCCCGGGCGGCCGCCGCCCCGGCTACGGCTGGACCGAGACCGAGGCGCGTCCCTCCTGGCCGCGCGAGGAGGCGTTCCGTGACCGCGCGCCCCGCGACGGCGGCTGGCGCGACGGAGGGCACCGGGACGGTGGGGCCTATGCCCCCGTGCCGCTCTCCCGCGGCGAGCCGCTGCCGCCGGTGGGCGAGCGTCCGGAGGAGCGCCGCGTCGCCGCGCGCCCGCTGCCCCAACCCACGCCTCAGCCGGGCGCACCGTCCTACGAGGCGCCCGCCCGCGCCGCGCCGGCTCCCCGCGCCGCGGGACCGAACCCGCTCGGCATGAACCCCGACAGCCCGGCCGCCCGCACCGGCGGCGCCCCCCGCCGCGAGGCGGCGCCCGAGGGCGCGAAGCCCGAGGCGCCGCGGCGCACGGCGGCCCGGACCAAGCCGGCCGAGACAGAGACCCCCGCGGCCCTCGTCCCGCCCCTGGCGCCGAAGGCCGAATCCAAGGCTCCGCCCGCCAAGGTGGCCCCGCCCGCCAAGGCGGCAGAGGTGGCGCCGCCCAAGGCCCCGGAGGCCAAGGACGGCGGCTGGAAGACCCCGCCCGACGGCAACCGCCCGGTGCGGGTGATCGGCGGCATCACGCAGGTGCCGGGCAAGGACGAACCGGCGAAGGATTGAGGCGGCGAAGCGCTTCGGCATTCCCGCTCACGGGTCGACCGATAGATCTTATCCCCTCCGCGTCGTCCCGGTGCTCGCCGACAGGCGAGAACCCGGGATCCATCACCGCCGAGGATGCCAGATCAGGCGGATCGCGTTCCGCTTCGTCCTGAAAACTCAGCGGTTATGGATCCCGGGTTCCGCTTTCGCGGCCCCGGGATGACGCAGCGGGTTGTCGATGTCAGTGCGGATCGATTGTCCCTGCCTTGCAATCCAGTCCCTCAGCACTCCAACCCATCGCCCGCCCCGCTCTCTAGATCGAAAGACGCGCTCGACAAGCGCTGCCAATCTCGGTTCTATCCGGCACCCCGATCCACGGCCGCCAAGGTCGGGACGGCAAGAAACGGTCCCCGGAGGAATCCAGATGCGCTCATCTCTGACCGCGCTCGCGGCGGCCCTCGCCTGCGCGACCGCCTTCGCGGCCCCGGCCCTGGCGGCCGACCCGATTAAGATCGGGGTGACCGGTCCCTATACCGGCGGCTCCTCGTCGATGGGCGTGTCGATGCGCGACGGCGTGCGTCTGGCCGCCGACGAGATCAACAAGAGCGGCGGCGTGCTCGGGCGCCAGATCCAGCTCGTCGAGCGCGACGACGAGGCGAAGAACGAGGTCGGCGCCCAGGTCGCCCAGGAGCTGATCAACAAGGAGAAGGTGGTCGCCACCCTCGGCTTCATCAACACCGGCGTGGCGCTCGCCGCCCAGCGCTTCTACCAGGAAGCCGAGATCCCGGTGATCAACAACGTCGCCACCGGCACGATCATCACTAACCAGTTCAACCCGCCGGACTACGACAACAACTACGTCTTCCGCACCTCGGCCTACGACGTGCTGCAGGCCGGCATGATGGCCGACGAGGCGGTCGCGCAGGGCTTCAAGAAGATCGCGATCCTGGCCGATTCGACCAATTACGGTCAGCTCGGCCGCGAGGACCTGGAAAAGTACCTCAAGGCCAAGGGCGTCAAGCCGGTCGCGGTGGAAAAATTCAACATCAAGGACGTCGACATGACGCCCCAGCTGTTGAAGTCGCAGGCTGCGGGCGCGGACGTGATCCTCGCTTACGGCATCGGCCCGGAGCTGGCCCAGATCGCCAACGGCATGGCCAAGCTCGGCTGGAAGGTGCCGATGATCACCTCGTGGCCGGCCTCGATGCAGAGCTTCATCGACATCGCCGGCGCGAACGGCAACGGCGTGATCATGCCCCAGACCTTCATCGAGGATAAGACGCTGCCGAAGCGCAAGTCCTTCCTCGACGGCTACTACGCCACCTTCAAGGTCAACAAGATCCCGACCCCCGTGGCGGGTGCCCAGGGCTACGATTCGGTCTACCTGCTCGCCGCCGCGATCAAGCAGGCCGGCTCGACCGACGGCGCCAAGGTGCGCGCCGCCCTCGAGAACCTGAACAGCAAGGTCGAGGGCGTCGTCACCACCTACGACAAGCCGTTCACCCCGAAGGACCACAACGCGATCAGCCGCAACATGGTGGTGTTCGGCAAGGTGCAGGACGGCAAGATCGTCTACGCCAAGGACGAGGACGCCAAGAATGCGGGTGTCGTCCGCGTCAAGGAGAAGGCCTCGAACTGAGCGCCAGAGGACTGGGCCCCGCCGCGATGGCGGGGCCTTTTCAAGTCGAGACCGAGCCCCCTCATGCAGATCTTCCTTCAGCTCGTGGCGAGCGGCGTCGCCGTCGGCATGATCTACGCCGCGATCGCGTTCGGCTACCAGCTCACCTTCGCGACCTCGAAGACCCTGAATTTCGGCCAGGGCGAGGCGCTGATGCTGGGTGCCCTGTTCGGCCTGACGCTGGTGCCGTTCACCGGCTACTGGCTGATGCTGCCGCTGGTCCTGGTCTTCGGCTTCGCGCTCGGCGCGGTCGTCGAGCGGCTCGGCGTGCGCCCGGCGGTCAAGATCAAGTCCGAGTACGGGTGGATCATGGCCACCATCGCGCTCGGCATCATCTTCAAGAACGTCGCCGAGAACATCTGGGGCCGCGACGACCTCAAGTTCCCCTCGCCGCTGCCGGAAGAAGCCCTGACCTTCGGCGGCGTCCGGGTGCTGCCGATGGAGCTGATGATCGTCGCCGGCGCGCTGCTGATGATGCTCGCGGTCGAGCTGTTCAACCGCCGCTCGATCTGGGGCAAGGCGGTGGTGGCGACCTCGAACGACATCGACGCCGCCGGCCTGATGGGCATCAACACCCGCAAGGTCATCACCCTGTCCTACTCGATCAGCGCGATGACGGCGGCCTTCGCGGGCGTGCTCGTCGCCCCCGTGACCCTCACCGGTGCCACGATGGGCTCGGTGCTGGCGCTCAAGGCCTTCGCGGTCGCGATCATCGGCGGCCTCGAATCGGGGCTCGGCGTCATCGTCGGCGGGCTGATCCTCGGCGTCGCCGAGACGCTCACCGGCTTCTACATCTCGACCGGCTACAAGGACGTGCCCGGCCTGATCCTGCTGCTCGCCGTGCTGGCGGTGCGCCCGGTCGGCCTGTTCGGCAAGGCCGTGATCAAGAAGGTCTGACTTTTCCCGCCGCGCCGCTCCCGGATCGCGGGAGCGGCTTTCGTCGCTTCCATCTCGTCCAGGGTTCCTCACGATCATGGCGCAGTCCGCCCCCGCGCCGGCGCTGGCCCGGCAAACCGCCCCGCCGGTCCCTCAAGCCGGGCTCGGCCGCTTCGTCGGCCTCCTCGGGGCCGTGTGCCTCGTCGTCTTCCTGGCGGCCTTCCCGCACGTCGTCACCAGCCAGTACTACATCCACCTGCTGATCGTGATCGCCATCTACGCGATCCTGATCCTCGGCCTCGACATCGTCGTCGGCTATACCGGCCAGGTCTCGCTGGGCCATGCCGGATTGTTCGGCATCGGCGCCTACGCGGCGGCCGTGCTGTTCCTCAAGCTGAAGCTCGGACTCTGGTTCGGCCTGCTCGCCGGCATCGGCGTCACCGCGGGTTTCGGGCTGCTGCTGGCGATCCCGGCGCTCCGGGTCAGCGGGCCCTACCTCGCCATGGTGACGCTGGCCTTCGGCACCATCATCCAGATCTTCATCAACGAGATGACGGACCTGACCAACGGCCCGCTCGGCATCACCCTGCCGCCGGCCCGGGTCCTGGACTTCTCGCTGATCGGCCTGCAGGCTCCCTGGGGCGCGGCCGGGCGCAAGCTCGAATTCTACTACCTCGTCTGCGCCTGCCTGCTGCTCACGATCCTGGTGGTCAACCGGGTGGTGCGCTCGCCCTTCGGCCGCGCCTTCGAGGCGCTGCGCGATTCGCCGATCGCCTGCGACTGCATGGGCGTCAGCGTCTACCGCTACAAGGTCTACGCCTTCGTGATCTCGGCCGCGCTCGCGGGCCTCGCCGGGGCGCTGTTCGCCTGGTCCGAGCGCTACGTCGCGCCGAACTCCTACGGCTTCGAGCTGACGGTCCTGTTCCTGCTCGCCGTCACCATGGGCGGGCGCAAGTCGCGCGCCGGGCCGCTGATCGGCGCCGCCATCATCGTGATGATGCCGAACATCCTGGCCGATATCGGCCTGGTGCGGATCATGGCCGGGATCATCGCGGCCATCGCCGTCGTCGTGGTCGGCCTCGCCTTCCTGCGCAAGCGGGATGACCGCATGACCCTGCTGATCCCCGGCGTGCTCTGCCTTCTCTTCTTCCCGGCGACCCTGGCGATGGAATCGGTGACGGATTTCCGTCTCACCGTCTTCGGCCTGATGATCCTGTTCGTGGTCTACTACCTGCCCGAGGGCATCGTCGGCTTCTTGCGCGAAAAGCTGCCCTTCCTGCGCCCGGCCCATACGGGCGCGACGCAGGAGCTGTCGGCCTCCGGCGAGGCGCTCATCCGCCAGGGCGGTCGCTCCGGCGCCGATCCGCTGCTCAAGGTCGAGCGGGCGGTGATGCAGTTCGGCGGCCTCAAGGCCCTGAACGAGGTCGACCTCGCGGTGCGGCCGGGCACGATCCACGGGCTGATCGGCCCGAACGGCTCGGGCAAGAGCACGATGATGAACGTGCTCACCGGCATCTACAAGCCGACCGCCGGCGGGGTCTCGCTCGCCACCGGCGCGGATGCGGTCAAGCGCCTCGACGGGCGCACGCCCTCCGAGATCGCCCTGTCGGGCGTCGCCCGCACCTTCCAGAACGTCCAGCTCTTCCGCGAGATGACGGCTCTGGAGAACGTGCTGGTCGGCCTGCACCACAGCTTCCAGGGCACGCTGTTCGACGCGATCCTCGGCACGCCGCGGCGCCGGCGCGAGGAGCGCGAGGCGCGGGCCCGCGCCATGGCGATCCTCGATTTCGTGGGCCTCGGGCCGCTGGCCCAGGTCGAGGCGCGCAACCTTCCTTATGGCAAGCAGCGCCTCCTCGAGATCGGCCGGGCGCTGGCGCTCGACCCGGTGCTGCTGCTCCTCGACGAGCCGGCCGCCGGCCTCACCGCGCCCGACATCGCCGAACTCACGCTCATCATCCGCAAGATCCGCGACGCCGGCATCACGGTGATCCTGATCGAGCACCACATGGACGTGGTGATGGGCCTGTGCGACCGCGTCAGCGTGCTCGATTTCGGCCACAAGATCGCGGAGGGCGGCGCCCGCGAGGTCCAATCCGACCCCAAGGTCATCGAAGCCTATCTCGGCAGCCCGGTTGCCGACGCCGCGGAGTAGAGAGATGCTCGACGTCAGCGGCCTGTCGGCCGGCTACGGCCAGATCGAGGTTCTGCACGGCCTCACCTTCACGGTGCCGAAGGGCCAGGTCGTCACCCTGATCGGCTCCAACGGCGCCGGCAAGACCACCACCATGCGGGCGCTCTCCGGGATGATCCGGCCGCGCGCCGGCTCGATCAAGCTCAACGGGCGTGAGATCGGCGGCCTCGACAGCCACGACGTCGCCCGCACCGGCCTCGCCCACTCGCCCGAGGGGAGGCGCGTCTTCCCGACCCTCTCGGTCGAGGACAACCTGACCCTCGGCGCCTTCCCGCGCCTCACCGGCTCGCGGCCGAAGGGCGACGTCAATGCCGACCGCGAGCGGGCCTACACCCTCTTCCCGCGGCTGAAGGAGCGCCGGACGCAGCTCGCCGGCACACTGTCGGGCGGCGAGCAGCAGATGCTCGCCATGGGTCGCGCCCTGATGCTGCGACCGGAGATCCTGCTCCTCGACGAGCCGTCGATGGGCCTCGCCCCGAAGCTGGTGGAGGAGGTCTTCCGCATCATCCGCCGGCTGAAGGAGGAGCAGGTGACGATGCTGCTCGTCGAGCAATTCGCCATGGCGGCGCTCGGCGTCGCCGACCACGCCTACGTCTTGGAGAACGGCCGCATCCGCTTCCAGGGCCCGGCGGCGCAGCTGCGCAACGACCCGCAGGTGCGGGCGGCGTATCTGGGTGGCGGTCACTGACGCCTCCGAGCCGGCGGGGCGACGTGGCGTCACCGCCGGTTCATCGCTCAGTGCCTAATCTCCCGCCGGATACGGAATCGGGAGAAGAGCCGTGAAGTCGTTGCTTGCCGCCGCTGTGTTGCTCAGTATCGCAGGCGCGTCGCAGGCCTGGGCCCTGGGCAACCCCGCCTCGGCCTACTGCATCTCCGTCGGCGGGCGCCTGGAGATCCGGAAGGGTCCGCAGGGTGAGGCCGGCTACTGCCACCTGCCCGACGGGCAGGTCGTCGAGGAGTGGCAGCTGTTTCGTGAGGCGAACAAGGCGAAGCCTTGAGAGCCTATGCGTCCTGCCGAAAAGGGTTGGTTTTCCCTCCGCGTCATTCCGGGGCCGCGCAGCGGAGCCCGGAATCCAGAAACTCAGGTCGTCCAAGATAAGGCGGCACGCGCTTCGCTTCGTCCTGCATCTCCGGCGGTTCTGGATTCCGGGCTCCGCTGCGCGGCCCCGGAATGACCCTGTGGATATCGATTCTGCAGCGGTTAATTCGTCAAAGCAGTACGGCAAAGCAAAGTAATGCTCGCCGAGCACCCCGCACCCCTCCCGGGATGCGGGGTACGGCCAGTCACTTCGCCTTCAAAAACTCCCCCACCTCCAGCAGCACGAACTCGTTGTCGTCCACCTTGTGCGGGTCGCGGCTCGCCGAGAACGGCAGGTTGTTGTCGTTGCCGACGATGATGTGGGTGTCGTCGACCTTGTCGACGTTCTCGATCGTGAAGAACGGGAAGGCGAGCGCGCCGTCGGTCAGCGGCTTGCGCGCCGTCTTGCCCGGGTCGGCGATGCGCATCAGGTCGATGGAACCGATCTTGCGCACCGGGCCGCCCTGGTTGGCATCGGTCATCTCGATCTTGAAGACGCGCTTGAACTTGGCCGGCACCGAGAAGCAATCCGGCCCCTTCTGGCTGGCCGGGCAGGCCCGGTCGGCGGTCCCCTCGCCGTCGTCGCGCTCGATGATGAGACCCGTGGTGGCGTCGATCAGGTTGAAGTCGCCGATGGCGTGGCCGGCCTGCTCCAGCGGGTAGAGCCACGAGCGGCCGGTCCAGGTCTCCGCCTTGGTGTCGAATTCGAGGATGCGCAGGACCTCGCGTCCGTCGCGGGTCTCGAACGCCTTCGCCTCGGCGTCCCAGAGCGGGCCTTCGAGCAGGGCGTAGAGCCGGCTGCCGTCGGGCGAGGCGGCCATGCCCTCGAAGCCCTTGGAGCGGCGGGCGTTGAACGCCACCGCGCCGCCGGGTATCGCTGGGGTCGTCACCGCCGGGTTGTCAGGGGAGCGGACGGGCTTGCCCGAGGCCAGTGTCTCGACCACTGCCTCGACCTTGCCGGTGCGGTCGGCCTTGATCAGGAATGGGCCGAACTCGTCGCCGATCCAGATCCGGTCGCCGACGAACTGGAAGCTCTCGGGGTCGAAGTCGCTGCCGGTGAGGTAGCGGCTCTCGGTCGCCTCGTTGGCGATGCGGAACGGTACCTTCCTGTCCGGATCGCGCAGGAAGACCGTCTCCAGCCGCGCGACGCCGCCCGTCGCGAAGTCGATCCGGTAATGGTTGAGATAAAGCATCGCGTCGGGCGAATTCGCCTTGGTGCCGAAGCCGTTGTCGGTCAGCACCCAGTAGGTGCCGTCCGGCATGTGCTTGATGCCGGAATGGCCCTGGAGCGGCTGGCCCTTGAGCGGCAGCTTGAGGCTGGTAGCGCGGCCCATCGACTGCACCTCGACGGTGCCCACCGCCTCGACCCGCCGGCCGGTGGTGAACTTGCCCGGCGTGGCGAGGTCCTTCGGTGCGTCCTCAGGGAGCGGCAGGGTGCTCTCCGCCGGCAGGACGGCGTGGCCGGCGAGCGTTGCCTGGAAGGTCTGGGACGCTTGAGGCGCCTGGGCAAGGGCGGCGGGCGCGGCCGACAGCAGGAGCGTGAGGGCGAGCAGGGAACGGCGCGGCATAGAATCCTCGCGGAGATGAGCGCGGCTGTTCTGGCGCATCACCCATGTCAGCGAAGTGACGACATCGTCGTTTCCGCGGGATCCGTGCCCCGGTGGAGGCCTCAGCCGTGATGCGGCTCGCCCGGGGCCGGCATCTGTCTGGCGCCGCGATCGAGGGCGGTGCGGATCCGGTCGGCGAGCTCCGCCTTGCGGTAGGGCTTGCCGAGCACGTCCATGGTCGGGGTCGCGGGGCCGTCCGCCACCAGGTCCTCGTTGTAGCCGGTGGTCAGCAGCACCGGCAGGTCCGGCCGCATCGTCTTGGCCCGGTCGGCCAGGATCAGGCCGTTGACGCCGCCCGGCATCACGATGTCGGAGAACAGGAGGTCGATCCGCGTCTCCCGCTCCAGGATCTCCAGCGCCTCCTCGCCGTCGCGGGCGGCGAGCACCTGGTAGCCGAGGCTCTCGAGGTATTCGCGGGCGAGCGCCCGCACGTCGTCGCTGTCCTCGACCACCAGCACGGTCTCGTCGCCGCGCCGCAGCACCGCCTTGCGCTCGGTAGGCTCCTCCGTAGCCACCGCGCCCGGGCCGGCCGGAAACAGCATCGTGATGGTGGTGCCCCCCGCCGTCGCCCCGCTCTTCGGCCGGCTGTCGATCTCCAGCCGCCCGCGCGACTGCTGCACGAAGCCATGCGCCATCGCGAGGCCGAGGCCGGTGCCCTTGCCGGGGCCCTTGGTCGAGAAGAACGGCTCGGTCGCCCGCTCGGCGACGTGGGGCGGCATCCCCTCTCCCTCGTCGCGCACCCGGAGCGCCACGTAGTCGCCCGGCGGCAGGGCGCGAGCCTTCCCGTTTCCGTTGAAGTGGACCGAGGCGGTCGAGATCGTCACCGTGCCGCCCGCCGGCATCGCGTCGCGGGCGTTGATGAGCACGTTGAGCAGCGCCATCTCGAGGTTGGTGCGGTCGATCGTGACCGCCGGCAGCCGCGGCGTCAGGTCGAGGCGCACGGAGACGGTGCTGCCGAGCGTGCTCTCCGCCACCTCCGCGAAGGCGAGAACCAGGGCGTTGAGGTTGAGCGAGCGCGGCTCCAGCCGCGCCTTGCGGGCAAAGGACAGGAGCTGCTTCGTCAGCTTCGCCCCCCGCTCCGCCGCGCCGGCGGCGTTGGCGAGCTGGCGCTGGGCCCGCTCGCTCGTCACGGAGTTGCGCGCCAGTTCGAGGTTGCCGGAGACGACCTGGAGCAGGTTGTTAAAGTCGTGGGCGAGGCCGGCGGTGAGCTGGCCGATCGCTTCCATCTTCTGGGCCTGGCGGAAGGCCTGCTCGGACACGCGCCGCCGGGTCACATCGAGCTGCGAGGCGAAGAAGTAGACGATCTCTCCGGCCGCGTCGAAGACCGGGCCGATGAAGATGCCATTCCAGAACGGCGAACCGTCGCGCTTGTAGTTGAGGATCTCGGTCGCGATCGCCCGGCGCTCCTCCACGGCCTGACGCAGTTCGGCCACGGTCTCGCGGCTGGTCTCGGGCCCCTGCAGGAAGCGGCAGTTGCGGCCGATCAGCTCGGCTTGCGTGTAGCCGGTGAGGTCTTGGAACGCCCGGTTGGCGAACACGATCGGGTTGTCGGGCTGCCGCGGATCGGTCAGGATCATCGGCATCCGAGTCATCTCGATCGCCGCGAAGAACACGCTGCCGCGGTCGTCGAGACCGGGCTCGCGGATCGTCGCAGATTTCAGATGCGCCAAGGACGGCGCTTCCGCGGAGTGGCTGGCTTCCGGCTCCGGCACCCCGACCTGATCGTCCTCGCTCACACCGCCACCCGGCTCGCCATACGCCACCCCGCCGGTGTCGATTTTTCTGACGGTGGGACAATGGGGGGCGGGAGCAGATCGCGCAAGGCCCATCCCCCCTCGCCCGCTCCCTCACGCGCGCGGTGCCGCAGCCCGGATCAGGCCGGCTGAAGAAACTCGGCCATCGCGCATGAACGGCCTTGCGGCCCCCGGATGCCCTCGCTATAAGCCCGTTCGTCGGCCACGGCCGGCCGTTCGGAGTGTAGCGCAGTCTGGTAGCGCACCACGTTCGGGACGTGGGGGTCGCAGGTTCAAATCCTGCCACTCCGACCAGCCCTCTCACGAGGCTGAGTCTTCCCGAGATCAACCTGCATCTCTAGGAGATGTCCGGTTTCTACGATACCCGTGCCTTCGGGCGCGTCGGAGTGTAGCGCAGTCTGGTAGCGCACCACGTTCGGGACGTGGGGGTCGCAGGTTCAAATCCTGCCACTCCGACCAGTTTTCCCTTTGCAAAGTGCCTTCCCGGGGCGCAGAGGTTTCGCCCGACCAAACATTCGACCAAACATCGGTCGAAAACCTGGTCGCGGTTCAGGCTGCCTTCCGCTTCCCGCCACGCCGGCCCAACGCCTCGCGCGCGCCTTCCATGTGCTTCGCCGAGTGGTGCCCGTAGCGGCGTTCGATCATCTCAACCGACATGCCGACGTAGCCGGCGAGCTCCCAGATGGGCACGCCGGCCTGCATGCCCCACGTCACCGCCGTGTGCCGGAGGCTGTGCCGCACGACGTCGTCGCCCAGGCCCTCCTCGTAGACGAGGTTCGCGAAACTCTTCTTCGTCGACCCGACCGGCTTGCCCTCGAACTCGACGACGAACCGCTGCCCGAGGGCGTGGTGCCAGCGCCACAAGTGGTTGACGAGCGAATCGGGCATCCGGACCGTCGGGGCACGCTTGTTGTCCCGCTCCTGCGTCCCAAGCGCCTTCCGGTGGAAGATGGCGACGCGCTTGATCGTGGGCACCTGCACCCGGCGCTCGAACACCTCACCGTCGATGACGCGGGTCTCGACCCGTTCCTCGACTGTGGTCTCGGTCGTCAACTCCATCCAAGGCTTGCCGACCTCCTTCACGAAGCTGGCACCGCAGATCGAGCCGCTGCGGGTCCCCGTCCGGAGCGCGACAACGATGAAGCGCGCCAGGTGCCACGCCGGGCGCCGGGGCATCACGTACGTCTCGCCCTTTCGGGGGCCCGACGAGATCGTCTGGACCTCGCGCTTCTTCCAGGCGCGCCAAAGGAGGCGGGCCGCCTCGCCGCGGGTCAGCCATCGGTCCCTTTCCTGCCCCTTCGGCGGCAGCGTTACCGAGACCGTGTCGCGCGTCAGGCTGTCCTTGATGGCCAGGTTCACGGCGGCGCGGAGGTCCTCCAGCTCGCGGCGCGGGCCGCCGGTCGAGACGACGCGCTGCTTCGTAGGCTTGGAGTAGCCCCGGCGCGCGGGCACGCCGTCCTTCCCTGTCCCGAGCCGCGCGTGGGTCCTCCACGGCGTCCCGACGCGCGAGGCCACGTACTGCCCGCACGTCACGCTGTCGACGTCGGCGAGCGTCCGCTCACCCCACCATTCGAGCAGCGCGAACACGCGCTGGGCGAGCTCCTCGTGGCGCGCGACGCCGCCCCGGTACTCGCCCGTCGCCGGATCGAGGGTTCCGCGCTTCGCGTCGAGGTACCGCGACAGCGCCTCGGCCACGGTGACCTCGCGCGCCGGCCGGCCCTTCCTGACTTCGACGTTCGCCGTCGCCGCGATGGCGACGGAATCCTTGTAGTCCCGGAGGCGGTCTAGGACGCGGGCTTCGTTCGCTTTGCGCTCCGCGCCTTCGCCAAGGCTGATGCCAAGGCTAAGGACCTGCCGGCGGTTGTGCATGATGACCCAGACGCCGCCGCGCTCGATGCCGTCGGTTCCGACGCGGCCCTCGCGGTACCAGGCGTAGGGCTCGCCCCTGCCTCCGACGCCGAGCTTGCGCGGGGTCTTGCGCTTCCTTCCTGTTGCGCCTGGTCGTCGTGCCATCCCTCTCCCTTCCTCCAGGCGCCAAGTTGCCGGCGCGTGACTAGAACGAGACGACCGCGCCTCACGCATCCGAGCTCGCCCCGGCCGACGGCGCCCCGGAGCATCGGCACCGTGTAGCCGGGCGCGCCGTAGAGGCCCCGGCACTCCGGCGCCCACAGGGCATCCGCCAGCGCCAGCGGCATGTCCATGTCGGCGCCTTCAAGCGCCCAACTCAGGCCGCCGGAGACGTCGCGCCAGACATCCGTGGAGACGGTAATCTCGTAAGTCGTGGTCATCAAAGGGAGTCTCCCTCAATGTTTGGTCGCAAACAATCGGGTTCGAGTGCCGTGGTTAAGGTCGTGGCCGTGCCGGTCCCGGGCGTCAGACCAGCTCGGCGACGGTCACCCTGCGGCGCGGCCGGGAGGCCCACTCGGCCATGACGGCCCGGAGCTCCTCCGTGACGACGACGTGGGAGCCGGTGGCGTACCAGCCGCGCATCGAGACCGCGACGCGGGCGCCGGCCTGGGCGGCCAGGCGCTTCGCCGTCGACCGCGAGCACCCGATGGCGCGCTCGATTTCGAAGAGCTCGACGCCGGCGCCGACCGGCGGGAGGAGCGCATCGTCGATGGGCTCTGGCGGAAGCCGCGCGGAGAAGGTGTTGACGGCGTGCGCGAGCCTCGCCGCCCGGGCGAGCTTCAGCCGCTTCTCGAACCTCTCGGCGCGGACTCGGCTATCGCCCTCGCGGCGCATCTCGGCGAGACGCTCGCCCCAGCGCCACGCGTCCAGCGCCTGGGCGGTGGCGTGCGCAATGTTCTTCCCGTGGAGCTCCGCGGCCGCGGGGCCGACGAGAAGCGCCCGGGCGGTCCACGCTTCCCCGGTGCCGGGGTCGCTGACGTAAGCCCGGAGAGAGAGACCCGCGTCCATGGCCGGTGCGACCTCGCGCGCCACGCCCCGGGGCAGATGCCCGATGCGCACGTCGTTGCGCCACCACACCTCGACGGCGTTCCCATCGTGCTCGTTGTCCGGCGCCCGGACAACGACGAGGCGGTCCCCGGCGCGGGGGCGGACGGGCTCGCCGTCCAGGCCGATCTGGTCGTAGTCGTAGAACTGAAGGCCGGCGATTTCGCACCCGGCCCAGGGCTCGCCGGCGCGGATGCGGCCGGCCTCGATGGCGGCATCGACGCCCTCCAAGAGGACGGCGCCCGGGAGGTCAAAGGGGGAATCGCTCATCGGCTTATTTCTCGGCGGCGCGTAGGATGCGGGCAGCGTGGAGGCGCGCCGCCTCGCGAGCCCATGCGAGCGTCCGGGGTGAAGGCTCCCCATTGCCGGCGCGCCAGCGACGCAGCTCGCGTTCGTCCTCGCCGATGTCCCCAGCCAGTTTCCCATGCCACCGGGGGCCGTGCATGGCGCGCCCGATCCGCTCCAAGATCTCGTAGGGGCGCTCGTCCAGGGGCGGGGCGCCGTTCCCGCCGATGCCGGGCGGGGGCGTGTCGAGGCCGCTCGTCATGGCGTCTCATCCCCGGCTGCGCGCAGCAGGTTGGCGGCGACCTGCCGGGCCATCCACTGCAGCCACGCGACTTCCTCGGCCGAGGGCGAGCCGTTACCGGCCAGCCATCTCCTTATTCGCTGGTGCGACACGGCCAAATCGAGGGCCGTTTTCCCGATCCACAGTTCGCCATACATGATGCGGCCGATGCGCTCGACGGTGTCGATGGGGCGCTCCGCGAGAGCCGTGATGTCGGGGGCCGGCATGAGCCGGGAGATGCTGGTTTCAGACATGGAAGTCGTCCATTTCGAGTTCGGGCAGGTCGCGACCGTCGGCCAGCGCTTGGAACCAGTCGGCCAGCGCAGGCGACATGCGCGGCGCCGGAAATCCGGCAAGTTTTGGCTCGGGCGCCGCGGGTCGGGTCCGGGCCTGGTCGACGTCGGCGCGGACGAACTCGACGGCCGCCGCCGGCGTGATCCCCTCGCGCCGCGCCAGGTCGACCGCGATGGCGAGGTCCCCGGCGGACAGGCGCCCAGGCGGCGGGACGAGCGCGGCGGAACGGAAGATCGTCTCCGGGCGCGGCGTCGGCGGCGGTTCTGGCGGCGTCGCCTTGAACTGGGCAGCTAGGGCGGTGGCGTCGAGACGGCGCAGCGCGGCGCGGATGGCGGAGGGCTTTACCTCCCAATCGGACGCCATCTGCGCCACGCTGCGGCCCTGGGCACGTTCGGCGAGGAGGACGTCGGAAGTCGGCATGCGGCTACGGCGGCGCATTGGGCGGTTCTCCAGGATGGTGGGCGGTTCGATGACGATGGCGGGGGGCTCGGGCTCGGCCGGGTCCGGCTCCATCATGACAAGGTCGGGGAAGACGGCGACGATGGCGGCCGGGTCCTCGTCCCGGAGCGCCTCGGCCAGCGCGGCGTCGACCGGCGGGAGGGCGTAGCGTCCGGTAGCGGGCTGCGCGGGAACCAGGGCGAGGGCCTTCCGGACGACAGACGCGACGGCGGTCTCGAACGCGAGCCGGGCCTGCCAGGCGACGGACGCCTCGGCGTCGCCGCGCCTTGCGCGAGCCCCGAGCGAGGTCGCGACGCCCCTCTCCGCCGACGAGATCGTCGGCGCCGTCAGGCCGCGGCGCGAATACAGGCCCTGCGCGCCGACGCTGATGCCGGCCGCCCGGGTGCCCCTCTTGGCGCTCCCGAGGACGTAGCCCGTCTCGATGGCGATGGCCGCCTCGACTTCCGTGCACGACATCGAGCGACCCCCGGTGCGGGGCGGGGCGACGCGGCCTGCCTGGGCTCGCCCCTTCTGCGCGAGGGAGGACAGCGTGCGCTCGCCCAGCCAGTGCCAGCGCTCGCACGCCATATCCAGGCCGTGCGAATCGACGATGCGGGCGACGAGCGACGCCGCCGGCGTCTCATGGACCGCAGCGTCGATAGAGGAGAGAGCGCCGCCCTTCATAGTAGCGCCCCCTGCGAGGAGGAGCGGCGGGGATCGGCGTCGGGCATGCGCACGGTTCGCCGCGCCGGGAGCTTGGGCGCCGTCGGCGGGATGACGCGGACCTGCGCGACGGGGCGTGCCGAAGGCGGGGCCGCCGGGGGCATCTCCGACGGGAGGTCGACGACCGGCGCGCGGGGGGCCTTCCAGCTAAGGGCCGGGTTCGACTTCTCGCGCTCCCAGTCCTCGAACATCTGCAAAAAGGGCGGCAGGTCCTCGTAGGGGATCTCAGCCATGGGCCGCGCCCTCCACGGGGACGACGACGGTCTCCAGCCCGAGGCCAGCGAGGATGCGCCGGCCCGGCGGGCGCCGCTTGGCGCGCACGTCAATGAGGTAGGCCGGGGAGACGCCCAGCGAACGTGCGGCCGCGCTGGCCGACCCGGCGGCCTCCACGCGGGCCCGGAGGAGGTCGAGCACCTCCTCGCGGGATACTTTGGCAATCGGTCCCATCGAAGTTATCATTTCCTCAGTAGTTGCCCGCAAGGCGCTATTGCGACTCCCGTTGGCAACGATGGTATGAAAGTCGCGGCCTAGTGCAAGAGGAAATCGACACATGGAGGTTTGTTGCATTTCGCAACAAACCTCTGATGCCAATCCTTCGACTTTCGAAGCAATTTGGCCGTCGACAAAAGCTTGCGAATCCTTGTCAAGCGGTCCACCTTACCCTCATTGCCAACGCGTGAAGGGTCTCCGCCGTGCTCTCCCTCCTCCTCCTCCTTGCTCTCGCCTTCGCCGGGATCGTGCTCCCGGTTCTGGCCGCCGCCGTCGCCGCCTCCCGAGGCGCTTCCGACACCGTCCCGGCGGCTCCCGCGCCCCTCGGGGCCGCCATCCCGCTCGCCGGCCTCGGCCTCTCGTGGTGGCGCCTTCGCACCGTCCGGACAGGCCGGGGCGAGCGCGGCTTTTGGGTCGGCGACGGCGACCCGACGCGGTATTCCCGCGCCTGGAGGCTAGCGAAAACGCCCCTCCATGAGGCCGGCTATTCCTGGGGGACAGCCGAAAGGTCCGGCGGGCAGGTGCAGCCCGTCTGCTGGGAAGACCCCGCGCAGGGCGACGCAGTCTCGCTCGACGCCATCGCCGCGGCCGAGGCCGCCTTGGCCGCCGACGACGTCCGCGTCGCCGAAGCCGAGGCCCGCCGAGCCAGGGAAGCCGAGCTCGAAGCCGAGCTAAACGGTGACGCCCGGCGCGCCGATATGGAGTCCCTCCGCGCTTCGTTGCGCACGAAGGCGTGGGCGTGGAGCAGTCGGAAGCGCGGCGTTGCCCACGCCCTGCTGGCGGAGAAGCCCGGCCCCGGCGGGGCGCCCCGGGCGGCCGCTGCGAAGATCGCCCGCGAGCTCGTCGCCGAGGTCGAGGCCTCCATCGAGGCCGTCCGTGCCAGGGTCGCCAAGGACCCGAACCACGATTGGCTGGCGCGGGCGCAGGACGATGATGTCCGCCGGGCGGTCCACTACGCCGTCCAGGTCCTGACCGACCTCGACCGGGATATGGCCTCCCTCGACAATGGCGTCGGCTGGGGGCGCAGCCACACGCACTCCGGGCACGTCCTGGCCGGGTTGCCGGAGCTTTCGGTTGTCGAAGCGACGAACGCGCTTGCCGCAGTCTGGCGGCACCGGCGGCAGCTTCGGCCGGAAGTCCGGGCGCGGGTGTTCGGTTCGGAGGTGGCGTGATGGCCAAGCGCAGGGACTTCCGCCAGGGCGACCTCTTCACCGCCGTCGCCTTGGAGTACATGGCCCCCCACGACGCCCTCGTCGGCGAAGTGATGGAGGCGATCCAGGAGGTGCTGCCGCCCGGCGTGCCGACGTACGTCCAGGAGGTCCGCTCGGTCGTGCGCGACCCGCGTGGCACCCTCTCCGCGACACTCATCGTGTTCGACGGGCAGATCCAGAATGTTCGCATCGGCGGCCATCTGGGCGCCCGTAGCTACTCCTGGCCCGAGCTTGCGGTGCCCTTCGGCTGGGACGAGGAGCTCAAAGCCTGGCGGCGGTACCCGGAGGGCGAAGCGGCCGCGGTCGAAGGCGCCGATCAGCCCGCGCCCGCGCCCGACGTCGCCCTGACGCCCGGGGAGCGCCTCGTCGCGGCTGGGATCGGCGACGCGACGTGGCTCCGGCTAGGCGGCGACCTGCAGGACCCCGACGCGCCCGCCCTGCCGCGGTCCCTGGCCACGCCCCTGTGCGCCAAGGTCCTCGGGTCGGGCGAGATGCGCCTCTTCCTGAATTTCCCGTCGGCCGGCGGCTTAGCGTTCGTGCAGAGGGTCGAGGCCATAAGTGGCTTGAAGGCGGCTTGGGACACCGAGGAGATTGACAACCCCTTCCGGTACCGCGGGCACCACGCCGAGGATCTAACGACCGACGCGGGCTGGGAGTCCCTCGCGGCAACCTTGGAACACACCACCGTAGACTACGTCGCCATGTACGCCGCCCGTGCGGCCATCGAAGGAAGGCTCGCCATCGCGAACGCGCGATCCCTCATGGAAGCCGTGGGGGTCCCGGAACCCGAGTCTCCCGGCCGGGAAACTGCGATAGCGAAGCTCCATGTGCATGCGTCCGGGCAGGTCATGCCGGTCGTCGAGGATGCCTGGGCAGTCATCCACGCGGCGGAGGATGGCTTGATCAAGCCGGGCGGCTGGGCGAACGGGTACCGAATCCCGCCCACGCTGACGGAGGCGGGTCGGGTGCGGTTCGGCCTTGCGCCGAAGCGGCAACCGAAGGCGTTGCAAATCGGCAGCGCGTCACATGTGCGGCCGAATGCACGTTAATCATGGAGCTAGTGCTTGATTGCCGTTCGTCCGTTCAAGCGGTAGATTTTATACAACGTTTGCCGCACCTGTTGACAAGCAAGCTGAGCCTAGCTGCGTTGTAGCCCGTTTTGGAAACTTGGGACAAAGATTGAGGTAGATGTGAGCGTCAAACTAAAGTTTTTCGTAAATATCAACGGGGCCGGCCGCGTCGAGACAGTTCTTGCGGACAGTCATGAGCATGCGGCACAGCGCTTCCTTCTCAGAATCGCTCGACGCGACTTAGGGTCGAGAGCATATAAACCTCACGCTGTTCGCGAGGGGGTTACAGATAGTGGCGCGATTTGGTGGAGAGGAGAGTTGTGGCGTCGAGCGCGCGACGGCAACGGGTGGGTAACCGATGATTACCGCGCCATATTCACAACGCGAGAAATCCCCCTTCAATCGTGAGGCGATAGGCAACCAGCGGTCTCGTCATGGCGCCGAGATCGGGGCGAGTTCCTCGGAAGGCGCGCACAGCCCGAGATCTCGCTAAGCCTGCTCTCTCTCTCTCTGAACTCCGCCCTATCGACATCTGCCCAGGCTTCGGCCCGCGCGAGAGCACAGCCGTTCCGGCATTTAAGACACCTTAGACCGGACGCTTCGAGTTCGTGACGTAGTTCCGGCCCTGGAGCGGCGAGCGGTAGTAGTCCTCGTCGAGGAACTTCAGGAGCGCCTTCAGCTCGGCCTTCGCGCCGGGCAGCGCCACGGCGTCCCGGCCGTTCGCCCGGACCGTCCGGACCTCGATCCCGAATTCTCCCGCCGCCCTCTGGATCTCGGCCGAACTGACGGCCGCGAGGATTCCGTTCCGGCCGATCAGCGTCACCTTCTTTCGGACCCAGGTATCCGCCATCGCGACGAAGGCTTCCTCGTCGGCGACGTGGATGCCGTCGGTGCGCGCGAAGGCACGCAACTCGGGTACGGTCGCCTCGGCGAAGTAAGCGCTCAAGTCGAGCACCTGTCGGATGGCGTGGAAGCTGAGGAACCTCAGGCTGGTCCCGACAAGCATCGCGGCGAGACGGTCGTCGAGGGTCAGGCCGACCTCGTCGACCCTCCGGTAGGTGTCGGCGGAATGCAGCAGGGTGAAGCCGGTCGGGGAGATGATCCGGCGCCGGTTAAAGCTCTGGATTAGCACGACCCGCTCGCCGTGGTCGGTCCGGTAGCCCGCGAACAGCGCCCTGACAGCGTCGAACGCCGCCGGGTCCGGCGGGATCTCCGGGATGCCGAGGGGGTTCTCGACGGCCTCGTGGAGGTTGTCGACGTCGGCGTAACCCGCAATTACGAGGCACTCCCCATCGTCGGGGGTGTAGGCGCCGTCGAACGCATGCTCCTCTCCCGTCGCGGCGACGAAATCGGCCTCCTGCCGCCGAAAGAGCGTCCCGACCTCGTCTTGGATATGCCGGGAGAGGGGGATGCGCAGGATGCGCCGGTTCGGCCCCTGGGTGAGCGCAAAGAGGTTCATTGCCTCAGACAATCTCCAGCAGCATCGAGCCGGAGATCCGCTTGACGGTCCTCACGTGCCTCGGGTCCAGCAGATCCCGCTGCGTGATGAGAGTGTACACCACGCCGTTGGCGGTCTCGGCCTTGTAGAAACGGTATCCCAGCACACGCAGCACCGGGTTGGGAAGGATGGAACTCGACATCCACAAGGCCGCGCCGACGAGCGCTAGGATGGCCAGCACGACCCCGACCGTGATGTCTGCCGCCTTGCCGATGAAGGGGATAAAGTAGGTCACGATGACGCCGAGCATCAACGCGTCGTTCGCCTCGACCTTCTTGAGGCTGATCGGGAAGGTCTCGCCGTTCCACCTGAGCGCGTCGACGATGTACCGGATGAGGAGGATGCCGGCGCAACCCGCCAGCGCGTACCACAAGGCGTCCCATGTTGGCCCGCGGTCCCATAGCCGCGCGAGCGCCACGCTGATCAGCGAGGGCGACAGCGCGGACACGAACATCACCGTCTTGAGGGCATTTCTCATCCCGCGCGCTTCGCCTGCAACCCCGTCGGGACCAACGTCGCGCATCCCGATGCGCGAGAACAAACCGTGAATATATAACGGTGGGCGTTGGGGGGCAACACCGAGTGCGGAGCTCCGGCTTGGGATGGTCCCTTGCCGATGGCTGTCGCATCCTAGCACGGAACAGGGGAACCACGGGGATGGAAGGACACCGGGACGAGAGCGTGACGCCCGTATCGCGCCGGACCGGTCGGCCGTCCCTTACATCCGCTCCTTAACGTCGGCGCTCACGAGCCACCAGTTGACCGGGTAGCTTGTCAGGAACCCCGCCATCATGGCGACCTGCATGGCGAACCAGAACTCGAGCGAGTTCACCGGGGCCGCCTGTCCCGCGAGGGCCGGGTAGATCCTGAACTGCACGAGCGCCATGAGGCCGTACATGCCGACCTGCCAGGCAACGAGCGACAGGGTGTCCGCCTTCACCGCAGCGACCAATCCCTTGCCCGGCGGGAGCCCCCGCATCGGCACGATGGCGTAATACTGGAACACGATGCCGAGCGCGTAGGCGAGGACGAAGTCCAGCACCCAGACCGCGTACATCTTCTCCTCGAACAGAGAGTGCCAGCCGAACCAGACGGCCACCCCCGGCACGATGAAGGCAAGCCACTCGGCGACGACGTCGCCCAGCATGCAGCCGCTGCCGCAGTGGAGCGCGCCCTTGCCGACCATCACGGGGAACGGCGTTCCGGTCATGTTCGGAGGCTTCTCGCCCAGCGCCTTCGCATGGTGATGCGCCTCCATCGTCGCGAGCCGGCCGTAGCGGTGGTAGGCCCAGACCACGGCGACCGTCCCGAACAGGGCGCTGACCGGCCAGACCGCGTTCATCACCGTCATGTGCTGCGGGCGTCGCACCACCTGCACCGACAGCAGCAGCGAGCAGGCCGCCCCCAGGAGCAGGGACAGCGCTGCGAGGGCGTGGAGCCAGCCCGGGGCGGCGAAGGCGGCGCTCAGTGGTGCACCGCCAGCATCCAGACGGCCATGGCGACCATCATCACGTTCTCGGTGAGCGACACGAAGCCGAGCGGCACCTTGCTCGACCCGCCGACGCAGGCGCACTTGATGTCGCGCTTGTCGACGTAGACCGCCTTGAACACCGAGACCGCCCCGACCGTGCCGATGAATAGGGCCACTGGGATCGAGATCCAGTTCAGGGCCCCCGCCACCATCAGGACGCCGGCGATGCCCTCCAGGAACGGGTAGGCGTAGGCGTAGCGCACCCAGCGCTGCCCGAGCAGGTCGTAGCCCAGGAACATCGACGAGAAAGTCTCGACATCCTGCAATTTCAGGAGCGCGAGTACGCACATGCTGAAGGCGATGAACCACTCCGCCGCCCGCATGGTCAGCGGGGTGCCGAACACGGCGTAGCTCGCCGCCAGGGCCATCAGGGCCGTCATCGAGAATACCGCGACGACGGGCCTGTAGGTTGTGGCGTTCGGGTCGTTGGCGGCCTTGCCGAAGTGGCGACGGAGGTCGTCGAATCCCCCGACCCGCTCGCCGTTGATGAAGGTCTGGGGCGTGGTCTTGACCCCGTGCTCGGCCTTGAACCGGTCGGTCTCCTCCCGCGTGGTCAGCAGGTGGTCCTCGACCTGGAAGCCCTCGCGTTCAAGGAGGTCCTTGGCCTTGAGCCCGTAAGGGCAGGTGTGCTCGGGGGTGGCCATCCGATAAAGGGAGGCCCGCTTGGATTGGACGGTGGAAGCCATTGGTGCAGCTTTCTTTCCCGGTGTGGTCTTCAGGCTGCCCGTGATATAGGGTCCGTACCATGGTACGGAGTCAAGGCATGCCCGGCATGACCATCGCGGCCCTGGCCCGGGAGGGCGGCGTCGGGGTCGAGACGGTGCGCTACTACCAGCGCCGCGGCCTGCTGGAGACGCCGGAACGGGGCGGCCCCGGGCTCGGCGGCATTCGGCGCTATGGCAACGACGACGTACGACGCCTCCGCTTCATCCGCTCCGCCCAGGCCGCCGGGTTCACGCTGGAGCAGATCGCCGAGCTCATCGAGCTCGACGCCACGGACGACCGCTCCCGGGCCCGGGAGCTCGCCCGGGAGCGCTTGGCGGCGCTGGACGCCCGCATCGCGGAACTGCAGGCCGCCCGGAGCGCGCTCGCGCGACTGGAGCGCGCGTGCGGCACCGGCGCGGCCGGCCCTTGCCCGATCATCGAGGCGTTCGAGCACCCCTAGCCCGCGGGCGGGCGCCAGGCGTCACTTGCCGTTGTTCTTGAGCCAGGCCTCCATCTCGGAGATCTCCTTCTCCTGGTCGTCGACGATCTTCTGCGCCATCGCCTTGGTGGCCGGGTCCTTGGCGTGCTTGAGCGCCACCTTGGCCATCGCCACCGCGCCCTTGTGATGCGGGATCATGTGCGTGCGGAAGTCGACGTCGGGGTTCCCGGTGTAGGCGACGTCCATGTCCTTCATCATGGCCATGTCCGCGGCCTTGAAGTCCTTGGTCGACGCGTTGTCCTTTGGGTCCGGCTTCATCGAGCTCATCGAGCCCATGTCCATGCCCGGCTTGGAGCCGTGGTCGTGCGTGGCCTGGGCCGAGGCCGACCCGGCCATGCCGAGGCCGAGGACGGTGGCGAGTGCGATCTTACCGATGATGTTCATGACCGTTTCCATTGTTCGTGACATCGTTTCGTCGAGGCGCCCGGCGGCGGGGTGCCGGCGGGCGCCCAAGCGGATCGCCCGCGGCGGGTCAGCGGCTGCCTGCGCCCGTCGACGAACCGTCCTTGCGATGCCCGGCGTCATGGCCGGCATGGCCGTCGGAGCGTGCCGAAGCGGCATCGCCCGGGCGGATGTCGTGGGCCGGACCGCCCGAGGTGTTGCCGCGGCTCGGCGTCGGCTGCGTCTGCTGCTCGGCGTTCGCGTTGCCCTGGTCGTCCGCGAAGGCCGGCGCCGCCGTCCCGAGGGCGATCAGCATGGCGGCGAGGGTCATGGTCTTCATGGGTCTGGCTCCTTGGTATCTTGGGTTTGGTCGGTCCGGCGAAGCGTCGCGCTTCGTCGCCGATGGCTTCGGCAGGGGGCGTTCCCCTGCATCCCTGGTCGGGATTGCGTCATCCGCTCGCGACCGTGACGGCGGCGGGCGGGGAAGGGTCTCAGTTGAACTTGCCGCTGGCGGTGGCGCCGTCCGGGCCGGTGAGCTGCACGGCGCCCTTCGGGCTCGCACCAAGGGCGGTCGCGGCCTTGCCGGTGAGGCGGTTGCCGTCGGCCGGCTCCAGCGGCACGCGGGCCGGCTTGCCGTCGACGACGAGGATGGCGGCGCCCTTGAAACCCGCGGCGGGGACCGGCTTCTGGCCCGCGTCGGACAGGAACACGTCCACGGTCTCGCCCTTGGCGACGAGTTCGACGTGGAACTTGCCGGCGTCGGTCACCCGCCCGCCGTGCTGGCCGGAGGTCTCGTGGGCGCACACGGTCGTCGTGGCCAGCAGGCCGGCGACCAGGGTCATTCTGGGTAGGATCACGCTCTCGTCTCCTCTGGGGGGTCAGTAGGCCTCGGCCGGGCGCGGGCGCGCGCCGTCCGGGGATGGGTGGGCCGGCGCCTCGGCGTGGAGGGCGCGCAGCCGCTCAAGCGGCTTGCGACCGAAGCGCAGGAACAGGACGGGGGTCAGGAAGGTGTCGAGCAGCGTCGCGCTGACCAAGCCGCCGAAGATCGTCACCGCGACCGGGTGCAGGATCTCCTTGCCCGGGCTCGCGGCGTCGTAGAGCAGCGGCACCAGCGCCACGCCGGCCGAGAGCGCGGTCATCAGCACCGGGGTCAGCCGCTCCAGGCTGCCGCGAACCACGAGGTCGGGCCCGAACGGCACCCCCTCGTGCAGCGAAAGGTTTAGGTAGTGGCTGATCTTCAGGATGCCGTTGCGCGCGGCGATGCCGGTCAAGGTGATGAAGCCGATCATCGACGCCACCGAGAGCGGCTGGCCCACGAGCCACAGCGCGGCCACCGAGCCGATCAGCGCCAGTGGCACGTTGCCCATGATGATGAGGGCGAGCGCGGCCGAACGGTAGCGGCTGTAGAGGATGGCGAAGACGAGTGCCAAGGACAGCGCGGAGAGCGCCCCAATGGTCCGGCTCGCCTCCTCCTGCGCCTGGAAGGTGCCCTCCAGGCTGGTGAAGAAGCCCGGAGGCATCGGCTCCTTCGCCACGGCCTCGCGGATGGCCGCCACGACGGTGGCCATGTCGCTCTCGCCGTTGGTGTTGGCCTGGACGACGATGCGGCGCCGCGCGTTCTCGCGCAGGATCTGGTTCGGCCCGTCGGTCTCGCGGATGTCGGCGACCTGCTTCGCCGGCACCCAGCCCGAGGGCGTCTCCAGCAGCAGGTCGCCGAGGCCCGCCGTCGTCCGGCGGTTCTCGGAGAGGCGCAGCACCACGTCGAAGCGGCGCACACCGTCGACGACGGTGGAGACGACCCGCCCGTTCGAGAGGCGGCTGATCTGCTCGACGATTGCGGCCGGCTGGACGCCGTAGAGGGCCGCCCGGGTGTAGTCGACCCGCACCTCAAGCTGCGGGATACGCACCTGCCGCTCGACCTGAAGGTCGACGAGGCCCGAAATCGAGGCCATCCGGTCGCGCAGGGAGTTGGCCACCCGGCGCAGGGCGTCGAGGTCCTCGCCGAACACCTTGAGCGCGATCTCGGCTCGCACGCCCGAGAGCATGTGGTCGAGCCGGTGCGAAATGGGCTGGCCGACGTTGACCGCCACCGGCAGCGCCGCGAGGCGCCCGCGGATGTCGGCGACGAGCGCCTCCTTCGGTCGCTTCACGCCTTCGTCGAGCGCCACCTCAATCTCGGAGGAGTGGACGCCCTCGGCGTGCTCGTCGAGCTCGGCCCGGCCGGTGCGGCGGCCGACCGCCTTCACGCCCGGGATGTCTAGCAGCAGTTTTTCCGCGATCAGCCCGACCCGGTTGCTCTCGGCGAGCGAGATGCCCGGGTTGAAGGTCACGTTGACCGTGAACGAGCCCTCGTTGAAGGGCGGCAGGAAGGCCCGGGGCAGGTTCCACGCGGCGACGCCGGCCGCGACCACCGCGACTGCGACCGTCCCGACGAGCAGGCCCTTGCGCCGGAAGGCGACCCGCAGCAGGGCGGCGTTGCCCCGCTTGAGCAGCTTGAGGAAGCGGCTGTCGTGCTCCTCCAGGTTCCTGAGGCCCGGCAGCAGCAGCGAGGCCAGCACCGGGGTCAGGGTGATGGAGGTGAGCAGGCTCGCCAGGATCGAGATGATGTAGGCCTGCCCCAGCGGGGCGAAGAGCCGGCCCTCGATGCCGGATAGGGCGAACAGCGGCACGAACACCAGGATGATGATCAGCGTCGCGTAGACAATGCCGGAGCGCACCTCGTTCGAGGCCTCCACCACCACCTGGAACACGCTCTTCGGGTTGCCGGCCCGCCGGTTCTCGCCGAGCCGCCGGTAGATGTTCTCGACGTCCACCACCGCGTCGTCGACGAGCTCGCCGATGGCGATGGCGAGGCCGCCCAGCGTCATGGTGTTGATGGACAGCCCGAACAGGTGGAACACCACCGCGGTGGTCAGCACCGAGACCGGGATGGCCAGGAGCGAGATGGCCGTGGTGCGCACGTTCAGCAGGAAGGCGAACAGCACCACCGCCACCACCAGCACGGCCTCGACGAGGACGCGCTCGACGTTGCGGATCGAGGTCTCGATGAAGTCGGCCTGCCGGAACAGGACCTGGTCGGCCTTGATGCCGCCGGGCAGGTTCGGGTTGAGCTCCTTCAGCGCCGCCTCGATGCCGCGGGTGAGCCGCACCGTGTCGACGTCGGGCTGCTTCTCGACAGAGACGATGACCGCGGGCTTGGCCATGTATCCAGCGTCGCCGCGCTTCACCCGAGCCGCGAAGGACACCTCGGCGACCTGGCGCAGGTGGACAGGCGTATCGCTGACCGTCGCGACCACGAGGTTGCGCAGGTCGTCGAGGCTCATGGTCCGGCCGATGTTCCGGATCAGGTACTCGCGGGAGTGCTGGTCGGTGAAGCCGCCGCCAGCGTTCGTGCCGAACTGCGCGAGCGCCGTCTCAAGCTGCGCATTCGTCACCCCAAGTGAGCGCATGGCAGCCGGATTGGGGCTGACCCGGAACTGGCGCACCTCGCCCCCGATGGGGATGACCTGCGCCACCCCCGGGATGGTCAGCAGCCGCGGACGGATGGTGAAGTCCGCGACCTCGCGCACCTGCATCGGGCTCGCGGTCTCGCTAGTGACCGCCACCAGCAGGATCTGGCCCATGATGGAGGAGATCGGCCCCATCACCGGGGTCACGCCGCGGGGGAGCTGGTCCTGCACCAGGGCGAGGCGCTCCGCGACCTGCTGCCGATTCCGATAGATGTCGGTGCCCCAGTCGAAGTCGACGTAGGTGATGGACAGGCCCACGCCCGAGACCGAGCGCACGCGGGTCACCCCCGGAAGCCCGTTCATCCGGGTCTCGATGGGGTAGGTGACGAGTTGCTCGACTTCCTGGGGCGCGTAGCCCTCCGCCTCCGTCATGATGGTGACGGTCGGCTTGTTGAGGTCCGGGAAGACGTCGACCGGCAGCTTGGTCGCGGTGAAGGCGCCGTAGAGCACCAGCACCGTGGCCATGGCCAGGACGAGCAGGCGGTTGCGGACCGACTGGCTGACGAGGAACGTGAACATCGGGGCGGCCTCCTCAGCGGACCTGGTCGAGGAGTTCGGCGCCCTGGGTCACGACCCGCTTGCCGGGCCCGATCCCCTCGGCGACCAGCACGCGGCCGCCGTCGAGTGGCTCGACCCGCACCGGCCGCGCCTCGAAGCGCTCGGCGGTGGTGTGCTCGTAGACGACGTCCTGCCCGTTGCCGGTGCGCACGACGGCGGCGCGTGGCAGCGCGAGGCCAGCCTGCTCGGTGTCGGTACCCGCGAGCACGGTGACGAACTGGCCGACCCGCAGGCCGGCGGCGTCGCCCTGGATCGCGAACTGGACCGGGATGGCCTGGTTGCGGTCGGCGAGCCCCGTGCCCTGGTAGGCGAGCCTCAGGGTGCGCCCGTCCGCGAGCCGCGCCGTGGCGTCCTGCGCCGCCGTCAGGGCATCAAAGCTCAGCGCCTCGACCCAGAAGCGGTTCGGGTCGACGATCTGGAAGACCATGGCGCCTGGCGCCGCCATCTGGCCGGCGACCGCGGTCGCCTGCGCCACGACCCCGTCCACCGGCGAGACGAGGGTCTCGGGCTGCTGCCGGGCCTTG
Organism: Methylobacterium sp. EM32; assembly: GCF_040593685.1. Lineage (NCBI taxonomy): Bacteria > Pseudomonadati > Pseudomonadota > Alphaproteobacteria > Hyphomicrobiales > Methylobacteriaceae > Methylobacterium > Methylobacterium sp. EM32. The sequence continues at coordinate 34,016 of NZ_JBEXZS010000201.1, forward strand.
TCGAGGGCCGCGCGGCGGTCGTGCAGGCCGTTGAGCTCCGCGACCGCGTCGTCGAGCTGCGTCGCGGCGACGGCGCCGGAGGTGGCGAGCTTGCGGTAGCGGTCGACCCGGCGCTCGACGATGGCGATCTGCTGGTCGAGCTCGCCCTGCCGCTGGCGCATGTCGGAGACGTCGACGGCCTGGACCGGCGGCGTGACGGTGGCCAGCACGTCACCCTTGCGCACCTTGGTGCCGAGGCGCGGGAACAGCCCGGAGGGTGGCGGCGAGAGGCGGCCGCCGACCGAGGACTGCACGACGCCGCTGGCGTTCGGGTCCGGGATGATGCGCCCCGGGAGTTCGACCGAGCGGTGGAAGCTGCCCTGCTCCGTCATGGTGGTCCGCAGGACCAGCAGGCGCTGCGTCGGCTTAGGCACGAACACGGAGCCGTCGGGCAGGCGTTGGGCAAGGTCCGACGATGACGGGGCGGCGGGGCGCGGCTCGATCAGGGCGGCCCCCTGCACGGGCGCGCCATGATCCTCGTCGCCGTGGGCGAAGGCGGCGGTCCCGAGGACAAGGGTGATGCCGATGGCAACGAGTGCCACGGCCGGCGCGCCTCGCCGACCGCGCGCCAGCGCCGTCACGAGCACGCCGAGCAGGAAGGCTACGGCGACCGCGGCCACCAGGGTCGGGTCCTTGGCCGTCAGCCGCTCCCTGACGACCTGGGCGACCTCTGACACGCGCGCCAGGGCGGCCTGCGCCGGTGCCGGCTTGGCAGGCGTGGCAGCGGCGTTGCCGGCTGGATCGGGCACGGTGACCGCAACCGTGAGCACGTCGACCGCGTCGCCGGCGGTGACGGTCGCGACGAGCTCGTGACGGCCGGGTTTCGACAACCACGGCGCCGATAGGGCGTAGCCGCCTTCGGACGCGGCCGTGGCGGTCCGGGGGCCCTCGGGCGTCTCGACCTCGATGGTGGCGCCCGGGACGGGCTCGTTCGTCCGGAAGCGGTCCAGGTAGAGCGTCAGGGTGGCGTCGCGCGGGATGGCGACGAGCTCGAAGGCGTCCGACAGGGCCTCGCCGCGGGGGGCGATGGTCTTCGAGACGGGGGGCGGGGCCGCGCCGTGGTCGTGCCCGCCATGGGCATGCGCGGGCCCCGCCAGCACGGCGGCAAGCAACGCCACCGCGCCGAGGGCGGCGGCAAATCGGGTGGACATGAACAGGAATCCTCGCGTCGGGGATGCCGGACGCGCGCCGCCGTTCGCGGACGCAATCCGGGTGTCGCGCGCCTCAGGCGCGCCTCATCTCACGCGAGGGTTCGTGGGGGCTCGGGCAGGGCCTCGGGGCCGGTGCCGACGCGGCTGGAAACGTCGCGCGGGATCAGCGCGACGGTCCGGAACAGGGCCGGCGACAGGGCATACGGGCCGGACAGGATGCCGGTGGCGCAGCAGGCCATCGGTCCGCAGCAGCGGGTCTTGCAGGGCCCGGGGCAGCAGCCGCCTTCCCTGTCCGCCTCGATGCGTGCCGGCTCGACGGCCGCGAGCGCGATCTTGAGCGAGGCGGACGCCTCGGACCGGACCGCCGGCTTGGCGGGCGTGGTCGCGACGGCCGAAGCCGGCGCAGGGGCCGCCTCCGGCTGCGCCGCGGCCACGTAATGACCGTGGTGGGCGTGCCCCTCGTGGGCCTGGACGGCGGACGGCGCGACGTAGGCGATGATCGCGAGGATCACCGCCGCCATCAGGCGCACGATTTGCCGGTCGGGGCTCATGGGGCCTGGCTTACACCGTTTCGGGTGGCGGGACTATGTCCGCAGTCGGGACGTGGATGCCTCTGCGCGGTTTTGGTTGCCGAAACGGCGCTTCAAGCCGCTGCGAGCATCGGTTCCGCGGGGAAGCCCGCGGCGGCGATGGCCTGGGCGATGCGTTCGGCCGGGCCGGCGGCGCCGGACACGGTCACCAGCTTGGCCCCCAGGTCCACCTCGACCCGGGCGTTCGGCTCAATGCCGAGGACGGCGCGGTTCACGGACTTGGCGCAGCCGCCGCAGCCCACCTTGTCGACCTTGTAGCGGAACATGACGCTCTTCCTCTGGTGGCGTCCTCTTCAGATGGGGCTTCCCATGATGGGAAGGTCAAGGGCTCGAACGCGCCGGGCAGTTATTGGCACCTGCGCCCTACCTGACTTAGGACCTGATCGTATGCGCTAGTCGCGGTCCTGCCGGGCGCACCGCCTGTCCGGGAGGAGCGCCGTGGTCGAAGGTGGAGCAACGGCCCTGTCGGTCGGGCTGGTCTCAGCCGTCTATGCCATGGCCGGCTAGGCCGGCGGCACCGCGTTCCTCGCCGTCATGGCCTTCGCCGCCTTCCCGCCCGCGGAGATCCGCCCTACCGCCCTGGCACTCAACGTCGTTGCGGCCGGCTACGCCACCTGGCGCCTGCATGCCGCAAAGGCCATCGACTGGCCGCTCCTGCGCCGGCTCGCAGTGCCCTCTCTCCCGGCCGCACTCCTCGAAAGCTCCGTGGTGCTCGGCGGCCGAACCTACCTGATGCTGACGGGGTCCCTGCTCCTGCTGGCTGCGGTCCTTCTGCTGGCGCGGTCGAGGCTGGATGCCGCGCAAGGGCCAGAGGTCGATCGCGGGCATGCGGCAGCCATAGGGGCGGTCACCGGCTTCCTTTCCGGCCTGACGGGCGTGGGCGGGGGTGTGTTCCTGGCCCCGCTGCTGATCGGCCTTGGCTGGACGTCTCCGCGGCGTGCGGCTGGCCTGTCCGCGCCCTTCATCCTCGTTAATTCGGCGGTGGCCTTGGCAGGCGTAACCATGGCCGGCCAGAGCATGGCGCACGGGACGGCCCTCTATGCCCTGTTCGCCCTTGCCGGTGCGGTCGCCGGCACGGCGGTCGGCCTGCGCTGGATTTCCCAGGCCGCCACCCGCTACCTTATTGCCGGCATACTCGCCCTGGCGGGAACGCGCCTGATCCTGGCATGAGCGGCACGTTCGCGCTTCACGCCGGAACGCCGCCGCGGTAGCGCGCGAAGGCGCTCCGGCCTCCCGGTCCGAACAGGGTGACCTCGTAGGTGTCGGGCTCCATGCCCTCGACCTCCATGCCGGGCGAGCCGGCCGGCATGCCGGGAACCGCCAGACCCGTTCCCCGGGGCTTCTCCGCGAGCAGGCGCTTGATCGCACCGGCCGGGACGTGACCTTCGACGACGTAGCCGCCGACCTGGGCTGTGTGGCATGAGGCGAGGTCTCGCGGCACCCCGAGGCGCGCCTTGACCGGGTTCACGTGACCCTCGGTTGCCGTCACCGTGAAGCCGGCCTCGCGCAAGTGGGTCACCCACTTCTCGCAGCAGCCGCAGCTCGGGTCCTTTGTCACCGCGACCTCGGGAAGCTCCGTGGCGAGAGCCCGCGACCCCACGGCCATTCCCGCCGCCAGACCCATGAGCATGGTCCGGCGAGATGGTATCCTGTCAGCCTTCATCGTTCGCTCCTGTCAATTTCTCATTCGGCCGCCAGAGGCGTCCGCGCGGTCGCGTCGGCCACCGTGGCCGTCGGCGGCAGCCCGCGACCCTTCACCAGGGCGTAGACCGCCGGGATCACGACCAGCGTCAACACCGTCGAGGAGACCATGCCGCCGATCATGGGCACCGCGATCCGCTGCATGACCTCGGAGCCGGCACCCGTGCTCCAGAGGATCGGGACGAGCCCGGCCATGATGGCGACGACCGTCATCATCTTCGGGCGGACCCGCTCGACCGCGCCGACCATGATTGCCCGCCGCAGGTCCTCGCGTGCGAAGTGTCGGCCCTCCCGGTCGCACCCGGCCCGCACCTCGTCGAGGGCGTGGTCGAGGTAGACCAGCATGATCACGCCGGTCTCCGCGGCGACGCCGGCGAGCGCGATGAAGCCCACCGCCACCGCGACCGACAGGTTGAACCCGAGCCACCAGAGCAGCCAGACCCCGCCGACCAGGGCGAAGGGCAGCGACAGCATCACGATGAGCGTCTCGGTCAGGCGCCGGAAGTTGAGGTAGAGCAGCAGGAACACGATCAGCAGCGTCAGCGGCACCACGACCGCCAAGCGCGCCTCGGCCCGCTCCAGGTACTCGTACTGCCCGCTCCACTGCAGGGTCGTGCCCTGCGGCAGCCGCACCGCGTCGGCCACGGCCCGGCGCGCCTCGGCCACGTAGCCGCCGAGGTCCCGCCCGGCGATGTCGACGAAGAGGTAGACCGCGAGCTGCCCGTTCTCCGTGCGGATCGAGGTCGGCCCCCGGGTCAGCTCGACCTTGGCCACCTCGCGCAGGGGGACCGTACCGCCGGCCGGCAGCGGCACCTGCACCTCGTCGGCGATGGCCCTGGGGTCCGAGCGGAAGGCGCGCGGGTAGCGCACGTTCACGGTGTAGCGCTCGCGGCCCTCGACCGTGTTCGTCACGGACTGCCCACCCAAGGCCGTCGCGACCACGTCCTGCACGTCCCCGACCATCAGGCCGTAGCGCCCGAGCGCCTCGCGGTCCGGAGCGATGTCGAGGAAGTAGCCGCCGATCACCCGCTCGGCGTAGGCGCTCGACGTGCCGGGCACAGCCCGGACCACCGCCTCCACCTGGCGGGCGACCTCCTCCATCTGCTTCAGGTCGGTGCCCAGCACCTTCACCCCGACCGGCGTGCGGATGCCGGTCGAGAGCATGTCGATGCGGGCGCGGATCGGCTGCGTCCAGGCATTCGAGACGCCGGGGAACTGCAGGGCCGCATCCATCTCGGCCTTGAGGCTGGCGAGGGTCACGCCCGGGCGCCACTCCGCCTTCGGCTTCAGCGCGATGACCGTCTCGAACATCTCCATCGGCGCCGGATCGGTCGCGGTATTGGCTCGCCCCGCCTTGCCGTAGACCGAGGCCACCTCCGGGAAGCCCTTTATGATGCGGTCCTGGGTGGCGAGGAGTTCGCCCGCCTTCGTCACCGAGATCCCCGGCAGGGTCGTCGGCATGTAGAGGAGTGTCCCCTCGTCGAGCTCCGGCATGAATTCGGAGCCGAGTTGCCGGGCCGGCCACGCGGTTGCGGCCAGCACGCCGACGGCGAACAGGATGGTGAGCACCCGGGCCCGCAGCACGCCGGCGATGAGCGGCCGGTACATCCAGATGAGGAGCCGGTTCAGGGGGTTGCGGTGCTCGGGCACGATGCGCCCGCGCACGAACAGCACCATCAGGGCCGGCACCAGGGTGACCGACAGGAGCGCCGCCGCCGCCATGGCGAAGGTCTTGGTGAAGGCGAGCGGCCCGAACAGCCGCCCCTCCTGGCTCTCCAGGGTGAAGATCGGCAGAAACGAGACCGTGATGACGAGGAGCGAGAAGAACAGCGACGGGCCGACCTCGCTTGCCGCCTCGACCAGCACCTCGACACGCGGCTTGTCCGGCGGCGCCCGCTCCAGGTGCTTGTGGGCGTTCTCGATCATGACGATGGCGGCGTCGACCATGGCGCCGACCGCGATGGCGATGCCGCCCAGGCTCATGATGTTGGCCCCGATTCCGAGCGCCCTCATGCCCGCCAAGGCCATCAGGATGCCGACCGGCAGCATCAGGATGGCCACCAGGGCGCTCCGCACGTGGAGCAGGAAGACGATGCAGACGAGCGAGACGACGAGGCTCTCCTCGACGAGCGTGCCCTTGAGCGTCTCGATGGCCGCCTCGATGAGCTGCGAGCGGTCGTAGACCGGAAGGATGTCGGTGCCCGCCGGCAGGCTCTTGGCGACCTCCACGAGCTTTGCCTTCACCCCCTCGATCACGTTGAGGGCGTTCGCCCCGAACCGCTGGAGCACGATGCCCCCGGCGACCTCGCCCTCGCCATTCATTTCGGTGATGCCGCGCCGCTCGTCCGGCCCAAGCTCGACCCGGGCCACGTCCCGGACCCGGAGCGGCGTGCCGCCCGCGGTCTTCAGCACGATGTTCTCGATGTCGGCGACGCTCCTCAGGTAGCCGCGCCCTCGCACCATGAACTCGAACTCGGAGAGCTCGACCGTGCGGCCGCCGACGTCGGCGTTGCTCGCCCGGATGGCGTCCCGGAGCTTGTTCAGGCTTATGCCCTGGGCTCGCAGGCGGTTCGGGTCGACGACGACGTTGTACTGCTTGACGAAGCCGCCGACGCCGGCGACCTCGGCCACCCCCTCGGCGCGCGAGGCCCCGAACCGGACCACCCAGTCCTGCAGCGAGCGGAGTTCGGCGAGCGTCCGCTCACGTGCGACCACCACGTACTGGTAGACCCAGCCCACCCCCGTGGCGTCGGGGCCTAGCGTCGGCGTCACGCCGGCCGGCAGCCGGCTCGCGGCGCCGTTGAGGTACTCCAGCACCCGCGAGCGGCCCCAGTAGGGGTCGGTGCCGTCCTCGAAGATCACGTAGACGAACGAGACGCCGAAGAAAGAGAAGCCGCGCACCACCTTCGCCTTCGGCACCGTCAGCATGGCGGTGGTCAGCGGGTAGGTGACCTGGTCCTCGACGACCTGCGGCGCCTGGCCCGGGTACTCGGTGTAGACGATGGCCTGCACGTCCGAGAGGTCGGGGATGGCGTCGAGCGGCAGGGTCCTGAGCGCCAGGACGCCTGAGCCGACCGCGAACACGGTCCCGACGAGCACCAGGACGAGGTTGCGGGCCGACCAGCCGATGAGGCGCGCGATCACGGCGTGCCTCCGGTGCTCGAAGCCTGCCGGTCGTCTTTCGGGGCGGTCATGGACTGGAGCGCCGCCTTCAGGTTGCTCTCGGCGTCGATCAGGAAGTTCGCCGCCGTGACCACCCGGTCGCCGGCCGTGACGCCCTCGCGCACCTCGACGTAGCCGCCGCCGCGCACGCCGACCTTCACCTCCTTCGGCTCGAAGCGGCCCTCGCCGCGGTCGAGCAAGACCACCTGGCGCTCGCCCGTGTCGATGACCGCGTCATCCGGCACCGCCACCACCGGCGCCGGGGCACCCGTCGCGATCTCGACGTCGGCGTACATGTCAGGGAGCAGCGTGCCGTCCGTGTTCGGCAGTTCGACGCGCACCCGCGTCGCCCGGGTCTCGGGGTTCACCTGCGGGTAGACGACCGCCACCTTGCCGGAGAAGGTCCGCCCCGGCGCCGAGCGCAGGCGTACGGTCACGGGTTGGCCCACGCGGACCCCTACGAGATCGCGCTCCGGCACGTCGGCCAGTACCCACATCACGGAAATGTCGCCGATCCGGAACAGGGTGTCGCCGGCCGCGGCCTTCATGCCCTCGACGGCAGTCCGCTGCAGGACGAGGCCGTCGCGGGGCGAGGACCACGTGATGGCCATCGGCACCTTCCGGGTGCGCTCCATCTCGTCGATGACGGCTTCCGAGACGTTCAGGTTCTGCAGGCGTCGCCTGGCCCCGTCGAAGCCCGGGTTGGCGATGAGCTGGGCCGCGGCCGCGTTGATCTCGGGCGAGTAGACGTGGACCAGGGGCTGGCCCTTGCGGAGCCGGTCGCCGGTGGTGACGTTCTCGACGTGGTCGACGTAGGCGTCCGAGCGCGTCGCCACGACGGTCACGCGACGCTCGTCGAGCGCGACCGTGCCGGGCACCCGCACCGGCTGGGAGACGACCCGCCGCTCGGCCGCCGCCGTGCGCACGCCGGTGCGCTGGACCTTGGCGGGCGAGACGGCCACGACGCCGCCCTCGTCCTCGCCTTCGTAGACGGGGATGTAATCCATCCCCATCGAGTCCTTCTTGGGCACCGGCGATGTGTCCGGCAACCCCATCGGGTTGCGGTAGTAGAGGACCCGTCGGGCGCCGCCGGCCGCTTTGTCGTGCTCCATGCCGTTCCCGGCCATGTCGACGGACATGGCCTCAGGGTCATCGGCGTCGAAGCGAACGTCCTCGCTCGCGTGGACCGCCCGGAACTCGCGCCCGTCCCCGGTCACCATCGGCGAGGCCGAGTAGACCGGCTTCCCGTCCGGATCCCGGTAGTAGACCACCGGCCCGATTGGGACCGGAACCTGGGGTGCTGGCCCCTGCCTGCCTGGACGGGCGTCCGGCATCCAGTGCGCGAAGCCGGACCGCGCCCGCTCGACAACCGCAGGCACGAGCTCGAACCCGACCCGTTCGACGAGCGCCGGCACAGGAATGCCCCCGTGTCCCGCCCAATAGCCGAGGCCCCCCGCCGCGAGCGCGGCGAGGGTCCCGGCGAGCCATGCCGGGCGGGTCATTTCGCGGCCTGAAGGATCAGCTTGTCCTCGACCGTGCCGGTCTCGCCCTGGACCTTCGCCGCCAGCGACAGGCGCCAACGGCCGTGCATCGAGAGCTTGGCCTTGAAACGGTAGACGCCCGGCTCGGTCGAGGGGACCTGCTCGACCTTGGTGGCCATCTCCTCCATGGCGTCGGGGGCCATGTCGAGGCGCTTGGCGAAGACCACGGCGTCGGGCACCGGCTTGCCGCTGCGCTTGTCGACGAGCCGGACGGCGATGACGGTCTCGCCGACCTTCGCCTCCTGCTGCACGAGCTCGAAGCGGTAGTCCTTGACGTCGGCGAGCGCAGGCAGGGCCGGTGCCGACACGGCGGCGCCGAGCAGCACGGCCGCGAGGGCGCGCGCGAATGAATTCTTGGTCACGGGTGATGTCTCCTGAACGCGATTGCGGGCCGCACGCGGGCGCGCGGCATCGTGCCGGCGCTCACGCCGGCGGCATCGGGTTCAGGCCCGGGGAGGCTCGGAAGGGGGTGCCTGCGCCAGGCTCGCGAACGAGGCGTCGCCGCCCCAGCCAACCTCGGCCGCGTTCGAGACGGGCACCGGCAGGCCGGCGCCCGTCGGCAGGCCGGGTACGACCTTGGCCAGGCAGAGCGCCATCAGCGGGCAGGCCTTGGAGCAGTCGGGCATGGCCGGCTTCTCGTCGGGGCAGCAGGGCATGTCGTCCATGGCCATCCCGGCCATGTCGTCCGCACCCATTCCGCTCATGACGTGATGGCCGGCGGTCACGGACATCGAGGCACGCATCCCCACGGCGGCCGCGGAAGCAGTCACCGGCGCGAGGGCAAGGCTGAGGACCGCCAGGAGCGGGAGCAGCCGCCGGAGGGCGAGCCAGAACGTCATGGGTCGACGATGCCAAATTCCGGGCCGGCACGGAAGGCCGTCCCAACCCTTTCCGGACTGCCCGGGTGCCAGGCCATGCTCGTATGGGGCCTCCGATGGTGAGAAGGTCAAGGGCCGAAACGCGGTGCCGGGGGAGCGTCAGCTAACCGCAGGGCGGCCATGAACCGCGGCGTCCGCTCTCCCTACGATGCACCGTTTCGAAGATGAACCCTGGGCCGAAACCTCCAAACCGAGCCCTATCCGATTCTTGCGGCGGGCGTGTTCCCGATAGGTTTGAAAGCGACGTGATGCCACCATAGAAACTATAAAAGAGCACCGCAGACCTTCACGGGCAGGTCTTCCCCTATGCCGGGAAGATCCATGTGCTGTGGCCGGCACAGCTTGAACGATCTTGAAACGTTAACAACATGTTCAGAAAAGAGTGAAGGCGGCGCCCCCTTACGGAGACCCGCCTTCTGATCTTGTCCACGGGAGGGGTCCAAGGTAGATCAACTGGGATCTCCAGGGACAACCTGTCCGCAGCTCACGGTCCAACAACTACCGGGGCGCGCCGAAAGTTGCAAGCCGTGAACGCCCCCGACGACGCCTCCCTCGTAAAAATTCTCGCCGCCGTTCAGGTCCATCGGATCGAGCGGTACATGCCGGCCGCCGGCGGCGACCACGGCGCCGCCTTCGGCTTCTATCTCTGGAACAACGCCCTTTCGGAAGCCTTCCACCCGTCGCTGCACTACGCCGAGGTGATCTGCCGGAACGCCGTCCACAGGGCGTTGCTCTTTCGGGCGAAGGAGCGGTGGTACGAGGATGGCCTCTTCCTAAAAATCCTCGACCCACGCTTCGCACGCGAGTTGCGGGATGCCGTGGACGACGAGCGCTCGCAGCACGGCGACGCTCTTACCTGTCATCACGTGGTTTCCGCGCTGACCTTCGGGTTCTGGGAGCACCTGACCACGAAGCGGTTCGAGCGGTACCTCTGGCCCAGAGGCATCCGCTTCAGCTTCCCCGGCACCCCGAACGGCAAGACCCGCGAAGACCTGCACGGCCTGATCGAGAGCGTCCGGAGGTGGCGCAACCGCATCGCGCATCACCGGGCCATCTTCGACAAGGGACCGACCAAGCACCACGCCGACGCGCTGGACCTGATCCGCTGGTGCTGCCCGACGACGGCGCAGTGGGTGACCTCCGTGTCCCGGGTGGCCGCCATTATCAACGAGCGGCCGGACGCGGGCGCCGGTCCCGCCGGTGCAGACGCCGGCAACCCGGCACAGGCCGGGCCGGATGCTGGCACATTGCCGAACGCCGAGGCGGGGGCGCGGCCTGCCTCGGCGTCGCCCGGTCGCTGATCCTCGCCTAACGGCGGCTCGGCAACGCCGTCTGGCGCCAGGGCGGACCGTGGTCGCTTGCTGCGCGGTGCCGCCACGAACGAGTGCCCCTGCCTAGAACGTGGCGCAGCTACACCCCGGCCGACCGCGGCGTGCTCGCCGTCCCTCCGAACGGCGCTCCCGACCGTAGGAAGCTCAAGCCTAGCCGAGCCTCAAGCCCAGCAGCCGCAGCGCGTTCGCCGTCACCAGCACGGTGGCGCCGGTATCGGCGAGGATGGCCGGCCAGAGCCCCGTCACGCCCAGGACCGTCGTGACCAGGAATACAGCCTTCAAACCGAGGGCGATGGCGATGTTGGTTCTGATGTTGGCGAGCGTCCGGCGCGAGAGTTCGACCATGCGTCCCACGTCGGCGACGCGCCCGTGCAGGACCGCGGCGTCGGCCGTCTCCAACGCGACGTCCGTACCTCCGCCCATCGCGATCCCGACGTCGGCGGCCGCGAGCGCCGGGGCGTCGTTGATGCCGTCGCCCACCTTCGCGACCACCGCGCCACCGGCCTGGAGCTCGCGCACGATCCGCTGCTTGTCCTCCGGCAGGAGCTCGGCCCGGGCCTTGATGCCGAGCGCGCCGGCCACCGCCTGGGCGGTGCGCGCGTTGTCGCCGGTGAGCATGACGGCGCCGACTCCCGCAGCGGCCAGACGGTCGACTCCGGCCCTCGCGTCGGCCCGCGCCTCGTCCCGCATGGCGAGCAGTCCGGCCAGGGCGCCGTTCACCACAAGGGCGGCCACGGTCTTGCCCTCGGCGTTCAGGGCGGAGACTCGCGCCTCCTGCTCCGGGGAGAACGCGGAGCGGACCGCGGCTTCCCGCGGCGAGCCGAGGAACAGGTCGAGTCCACCCACCTTGCCGGCGACGCCCTTGCCGCCCAGCGCCGTCGCCCCGAACGCCGGAGGCACGGGCGCCCCGGCCTCGGCGGCCTTGGCAAGCACGGCCCGGGCGAGCGGGTGCGAGGAGCCGCTCTCCAGCGCGCCGGCCAGCGAGAGCACGTCCCGCTCGGGCCGGCCGAACGTGACAACGTCCGTCACGACCGGCTTGCCCTCGGTCAGGGTGCCGGTCTTATCGAAGGCCACCGTCGTCACCGTGGCCAGCCGCTCCAGGACGGCACCGCCCTTGATGAGCAGGCCCCGGCGCGCGCCCGCCGAGAGACCGGCCGCGATGGCCGCAGGCGTCGAGATGACCAGTGCGCAGGGGCAGCCGATCAGGAGGATGGCGAGCCCTTTGTAGACCCACTCGCCCCAGGAAGCGCCGGCGACGAGCGGCGGAGCCACAGCGACGAGGGCGGCCACTGCCACCACGGCCGGGGTGTAGATCTTCGAGAATCGGTCGATCAGGCGCTCGGTCGGGGCCTTGGCCTCCTGCGCCTCCTCGACCAGCCGCACGACGCGGGCGATGGTGTTGTCCCGCGCGGCCGCGGTCACCCGCAGCCGCAGGGCGCCGTCCCCGTTGATGGTCCCGGCGAAGACCGCGTCACCCACCGCCTTGCGCCTCGGCAGGCTCTCGCCGGTGACGGGCGCCTCGTCGACCGCGCTCTCGCCATCGACCACGGTGCCGTCGGCCGGGAGTCGGTCGCCGGGCCTGACCAGCACGGTCGAACCAACTCGCAGGCTTGCGGCCGGGACCTGCTCCGTCGTCCCCTCGCCCTCCAGCAGGGCCGTGTCCGGCACCAGCCCGGTAAGCCCGCGGATGCTCGCCCGGGCCCGTCCCGCGGCGACCCCCTCCAGCACCTCGCCGACCAGGAACAGGAAGACGACGGTCGCGGCCTCCTCGGTCGCCCCGATGAGGGTCGCGCCCACCGCGGCAATCGTCATCAGCATTTCAATGGAGAACGGCGTGCCGTGCCGGGTCGCGGACAGGGCGCGCCGAGCAATCGGCATCAGGCCGACCGCCATGGCGGCGAGAAAGGCCCAGCGTTCGGTCTCCGGAGCGGCGTGCCCGACGGCATAGGCCAGCACCAGGGCCGCGCCGCAGGCGAACGCCAGCAGGGCCTTCGGCGTCCGCCACCAGGGTACGTCGACGATCTTTTCCGGCGCCGCGGCGTCCGGGTCCTCCGCGCCGTAGCCGAGCCCGCGCACCGTCGCGGCGATGACCCCGGCGTCCGACCCGGGGCCGTGCAGGACAGTAAGCATCCCCGTCGACACCGACACCTCGACCCGCTCAATGCTTGGCAGCCGGCGCACTGCGGTCTCGACCTTGGCGGCGCACGAGGCGCAATCCATGCCCGACACACGCAGGCGCGTAGGATCCCTCTCCGTCCGTTCCAGGGTCGCAGCGTTGCTCATCGTCGGGCCTTCCGCATCTCTCCGAAGGACCCTACTTCCTCTAGCGACTAGAGGAGCAAGCGCCATGAAGGCACTCAGCATCGGGGAAGTCTCGCGACGGACCGCCGTCAAAGTGCCGACCGTGCGGTTCTACGAGGAGCGGGGCCTGCTTCCGAAGCCAGGGCGCACAGATGGCAACCGGCGTACATACGGCGAGGCCGACGTTCGACGCCTCCGCTTCATCCGGCACGCGCGCGAGCTCGGCTTCGAGATCGAGGATATCCGGGCGCTGCTCGATCTGGCAGGGCAGCCGGAACGCCCCTGCGCCGAGGCCGACGCCATCGCGCGCAAGCACCTCGCCGACATCGACGACCGGATCGCACGCCTGACCGGCCTGCGGGAAGAGGTACGGGCGATGGTCGAGCAGTGCTCCGGCGGCCACGTCCGGGAGTGCCGCATCATCGAGGTCCTGGCCGACCACGGCGAGTGCCTGCATGACCGGCACTGACAGGGACGGGCCGATGGTGGACGCCGATACCGCCCACGTGCTCCTCGTCGAGGACGACGACGGCATGCGCATGCTCGTCACGCGCGTTCTGCGCGAGAGCGGCTACCGGGTGACGGGTTGCCGGAGCGGCGCAGAGATGTGGCCGATCCTGATCGCAGGCGCGGTCGACCTCGTGTTGCTCGACGTGATGCTGCCCGGCGCCTCGGGGCTCGACCTGCTCAAGGCGCTCCGGGCCAAGGGTAGCGTCCCCGTCATCATGCTCAGCGCCCGAAACGAGGAAGCGGACCGGGTTCTCGGGCTGGAACTCGGCGCCGACGACTACGTCGCCAAGCCGTTCGGCCGCCCGGAGCTCCTGGCCCGCGTCAGGGCGGTGCTACGGCGCTCGGCCATCGCGCCGGCAGCGGTCGCAGCGGCACGTCCCGAGGCCCTCGCCTTCGGCGGCTGGCGGCTCGACCTGCGCAGCCGGGCCCTGACCGACCCGGAGGGCGCCGTCGTCGACCTGTCCGGCGCCGAGCACGACCTGCTCATCGTCTTCCTGGAGCATCCCGGGCGCGTCCTCGGTCGCGAGCAGATCCTGGAGATGAGCCGCGGGCGGCTCGCCGCGCCCTCCGACCGCAGCGTCGATACCCTAGTCAGCCGCCTGCGCCGCAAGCTCGAACCGCCCGAGGGCACGGCGCCCGTCATCAAGACGGTGCGCGGATCCGGCTATATGCTGGCGGCGAAGGTCGAACGGGCATGAAGGGGGTCGTCGGCCTCGCCCGGAGCCTGGAGGGACGCACGGTCGCGGTCCTGCTGCTCGCCGTCCTCGCCGTCCATGGCGGTGCGCTCGCGCTCTACCGCCGGTCGGCCGCGGCGGCGGCGGACACGGCCTTCGCCAGCGAGGTCGCCCGGCAACTCGTCCTGGCACGCGAGGCGGTCCTGCGCAGGCCGACGGAGGCGCGGGACCCGGAGGCGAAGGCCTTGTCGTCGAACCATTTCGAGATCGGCTGGGCCTTGGATGCGCCGACCGGCAAGGGCACGGACCCGGCCTTGAGGGCCTTCCGCGACCAAGTGCTCGACCTCGAACCGGTTCTCGGCCAAGGCCTCGCCCTCAATCTGGACGCTCCCGACCAGCCGTTCCATCGGCAGGACCTGCGCGGGGCACTGACGCTCCCAGACGGGAGCTTCCTGACCTTCCGGTCGGCCCATTCGCCGGAATCGACCCACCGCGCTCCCTGGGCGCTCATGGCGACGGGCATGGCCATCCTAGTCGGGGCGGCCGCCGTCCTCCTCATGCACCGGATCGCGGGGCCGCTGCGCGAACTGACGCGAGCCACGAAACGGATCGGCCACGGCACCGTCGTGCGGGTCCCCGAGATCGGGCCCGACGAGACGCGCGGGATCGGCGAGGCGCTCAACGCCATGCAGGAGCGCATCCACGCCCTCGTCGCCGAGCGCACCCAGGCGCTGGCGGCCGTCTCCCACGACCTGCGCACGCCCATCGCCCGCCTTCGCCTGCGCCTCGACAGAGTCGAGGCCGGGGCGGAGCGACAAGGCATGGCCGCCGATCTCGACGAGATGCAGGCGATGGTCGACGCGACGCTCGCCTACCTGCGCGGCGACGCCGACCCGGAGCCGCGACAAGTGACGAACGTGGCCAGCCTGTCGATGGGCATCGCCGACGCCTCGACGGACGCGGGCCGCGACGTCGAATACGCGGGGCCCAGGCGTGCCGTTGCGACCGTTCGACCCGTAGCCTTCCGGCGCGCCTTGGAGAATCTCGTCGACAACGGGGTGCGTTACGGCGCGCGGGCGCGCATCGGCATGGAGTTCGAGGGGGCCACGCTGGCGTTGCGGGTCGACGACGATGGCCCCGGCATCCCGCCGGAGGACGTCGCCCGCGCCTTCGAGCCTTTCACCCGGCTCGAAGGCTCCCGCAACCGCAACACGGGCGGGACCGGCCTCGGGCTGACCATCGCCAAGCGCGCCATCGAGGCCGAGGGTGGCACGCTCACCCTCGCCAATCGTCCCGATGGCGGTCTGAGGGTCGAGATCCGACTGCCGCGGACCGACGTCGGCGGCTGACACACTTCGTCACGAGCGCGGCAATCGGAGGACAAACGACTCGGCTATCTCACCCTTCGACGCGGCAGCCGCCGCAGGAAAACGGGAGATAGACCGATGAAGCGTACGATGGCCGCCATCCTTGCCGCGGGCATGCTGGTCGGGGCCGCCGCGCCCGCCATGGCCATCGACGGCCACGGCAACGCCTCGAACCCCGAGCGCGCGGTTCCGAACACCGGCAACGTCTCGGGCGGCCCCGCCCATCGCGACGACCCGCGGGTCCACGAGGCTCAGGAAGTGCGGCCCGACGGCAAGCCGGTCCACCATGACAACGACGGCCATGCGCACGGACACAGCCACGGCAGGAAGTGACGCCTCGGCGTGGGGCGACGGGAACCGGGATGCGAACGCTGCCTTTGCTCCTCGCCTTCGCAATCCTCGCGGCCGGCATCGGCTACGTGCTGGCCGCACCCGCGCCGCACACGGTTCGCGATGCGCCTTCGCCCCCTTGCGCATCGTGAAAGGCCCGCCCCGACGCGCGTCGGGGCGGGCCACCCGGACCGGGCTCGACGGCGTCAGTCGTCGAGGTCGTGGTGGTGATGGTGGTGTGGTCGGTCCTCGTAGAACCGCCGCTCCTCGTAGCGCCGTGGGTGGTGGTGCCGGACGACGTCGTCGTCGTGGTCACCATGCCGGTAGACATCGACGTGGTCGTGCGGCCGGCGATGGCCGTAGCCACCCTCGTAGTATTGGGCGGACGCGGCCGCCGGCGCGAGCGCCAGGACCACCGCCAAGCCCGCGAAGACCGTCCTCATGTGTCGCTCTGATACTGGACCCGAATGCCGGCACCCTGGGCGGTGCAGGTTGAACGCACCCTGAAATCGGCGTTCAGGAAACCGGCGGGCCGCCGCCTTCCGAAACGCCGAGGAGCCGCGAACCGGGTTTCCCGGCGCCCGCGGCCCCTCCCGGCTTCAGCCTCAGCGGCGGTGTTCCTCGACCACGGTGTGCTCATGGTGGTCGTCGTGGTGGTCGCGAACGACCGGGCGGTCGTGGTGATGCTCCTCGACGGTCGTGTGGGTGTGCTCGACGTCGCGATGGCCGCGGTCGCCGTGGACGGACACCCCGCCGGGACCGACGTCGACGTGCTGGGCGAAAGCGCCCGCGGACGTGAGGACCAGGGCGGCGGAAGCGGCGAGGGCGGCAAGCGTGATCTTCATCCGATGTCTCCTGGTTTTAAGGTCGGCCTGGAAATGCACGCCCCTGGAAAACCGTTCCGGATTTTCACCGGCCGGTATCCGTGCCACCTGCTTCGGCGAGGCTGGGATGCCACCATGGAATTGCACGTGGGTTTTATTTGCCGCCGGGTCGAACTTGGCCCGGGATGAACTTCCGA
This sequence comes from Methylobacterium sp. EM32, assembly GCF_040593685.1. Classification (NCBI taxonomy): domain Bacteria; kingdom Pseudomonadati; phylum Pseudomonadota; class Alphaproteobacteria; order Hyphomicrobiales; family Methylobacteriaceae; genus Methylobacterium; species Methylobacterium sp. EM32. The sequence goes on from NZ_JBEXZS010000201.1 coordinate 50,612, forward strand.
CCGGCTCGGAAGCACGGCGGTTCGGCGCGCAACTTCGCGCCACCCGCGAAGTCCGGAGTTCACCCGGTGTTCAAGGCAGGGTGGCCATGACTTGTGCGCCCCGGGGGGAATCGCACATAAGGCCGGTGATGGGTTCACGGCATGGGCATAGCCGCCGAGGGGCGGCACGGGGATGGTGGGCGGTTGCCGCCCGCATGCTCGCGCTCGTCCTGGCCCTGACGCTGGTCGCACCCGTCGCCGGCTACGGGGACGACCTCGCCTACCACGCCGGCGGCCAAGGGCACGTCACCGAGCTGACGGGCGTTGACGCCGCTCCGGGGGCGGATGCTTCCGATCCGGGCTTGGCCTGCCATCTCCATTGCGGCTGCCACCAAGCCATGCTGCCCATGGGGGCCCTTGCAGAGCCCCTCCTCACGGCGGCGTGCCCGACCTATGCCCGGTTGAGCGAGGTGGCCAGTTCCGTCGCTCCCGACCGCCTACCTAGGCCTCCTCGCGCATGAGGTGACGCCGCCCCTGCGGCGCGTGTCCTCGCCCGGCCCGTTCCCGGCGCCGGGTCCTTCAACGTGACCTTACGGGACCGCCCGTGACCGCCCCGCGAGGCCGTCCGGCATCCCGGTCGAGCAGGCCCCATGCGCATCCTCCTGTACGCGGTCCTCCTGGCCGCCGGCGTCGCCATCGGCGCCACCGTCCCCGCCGTATCCGGCTTCGTCCGCGCCACCCTCACGACCGCCGGCGTTTCGCCCGCCCTGTTCGCCTTCCCCGCCGCGCCCGAGGCGCCGAAGCCGGCGGCACCGGGCGCGGCCCATGCGGACGGTGACGGCCACGACCACGGCAAAACCGTTTCCAAGCCAACAGGGGGCCGTACCGACGGCGAGCACGAGCACTCGGAGGCCGAAGGCGAGGAGGGGCACGTCAAGATGACCGCTGAGCAGGTCGCGAGCCAGGACATCAAGGTCGCGAAGGCCGAGGGCGGAACGCTCTCACGCCACATCCTGGTGCCCGGCACCATCACGCCCGACACCGACCGGATCGCCCGGGTGCCGGCCCGGGTGGTCGGTACCGTGGCCGAAATGCGCAAGCGTCTCGGCGACGCGGTGAGGAAGGACGAGGTGGTGGCCGTCCTCGACAGCCGCGAGGTCGCCGACGCCAAGAGCGAGTACCTCACCGCCGCCGTGCGGGCCGACCTGGAGAAGACGAACTTCGACCGACAGCAGGCGCTCTGGGACAAGCGCATCTCGGCCGAGTCGGCCTATCTCAACGCGAAGGCCGTCTACTCCGAGGCGACCCTGCGCCAGGATCTCGCCCGCCAGAAGCTGTCCGCCCTCGGACTCGACGCAGCCGAGGTGGCCAAACTCGCGAAGCAGGACGAGACCACGCCGAACGCCTCGACCCTGCGCCGATACGAGCTGCGTTCGCCGCTATCGGGACGTATCGTCGAGCGCAAGGTCGATGTCGGCACGACGGTCGGCGGCCAGGGCGACCCCGCCGAAGTCTACACCGTCGCCGACCTTTCGACAGTCTGGATCGAGCTCGCGGTCTCGACAGCCGACCTCGCCAAGATCAGAGAAGGCGCGCACGTCACGGTCACTCCCAGCCAGGAGGGATCCGAGCGCCACGAGCAGGGCAAGGTGATCTTCGTCAGTCCGCTCCTCAACGCCGACACCCGCTCGGCCCGGGTCGTCGTATCCCTGCCGAACAGGGAGATGGCTTGGCGTCCCGGCACCTATGTCACCGCGGAGATCGAGATCTCGCAGGACGCCGTTCCGATCCGCATCGCCAAGACGGCATTGCAGACGGTCGAGGGCAAGCGCGTCGTCTTCGTGCGGACCGAGGAGGGCTTCGAGAAACGGGAGGTCGAGCTCGGACGCTCGGACGACGACGGCTTCGAGGTCGTCTCGGGGCTGAAGCCCGGCGAGGACATCGCGGTCGGCAACACCTTCCTCCTCAAGGCCGAGCTCGGGAAGAGCGAAGCCGACCACGACCACTGAGGGGACCGGACATGATCGGCCGCATCCTCGACTTCTCGGTCCACCAGCGTTGGCTGGTGCTGCTTCTGTCGCTGCTCGCCGCCGGGTTCGGCGGCTACGCGGTGACGAGGCTGCCCATCGACGCGGTCCCGGACATCACCAACAACCAAGTGCAGATCAACACGACTGCGCCCTCGCTCTCGCCGGTCGACATCGAGAAGATGGTGACCTACCCGGTCGAGACCGCGCTCGCCGGCATCAAGGGGCTGGAGTACACCCGTTCGCTGTCGCGCAACGGCTTCTCCCAGGTCACCGCGGTGTTCGCGGAGAAGCTCGACATCTACTTCGCGCGCCAGCAGGTCGCCGAACGCCTCGCCCAGATGAAGCAGGACCTGCCGCCCGGCGCCGAGCCGGCCATGGGTCCGATCTCGACCGGCCTGGGCGAGATCTACATGTGGTCGATCCACTACGCGAAGCCAGGTGAGCGCAAGGTCTCGGAAGCCGGACAGCCGGGCTGGCAACCGGACGGCGGCTACCTGACGCCCGAGGGCCAGCGCCTTCGGACGGAGCTGGAGCAGACCGCCTACCTGCGCACCGTTCAAGACTGGATCATCCGGCCCCAGGTCAAGACCGTCCCGGGCGTGGCGGGCGTCGACGGCATCGGCGGTTTCGAGAAGCAGTACCACGTCCAGCCGGACCCGACGAAGCTCGCCTCCCTCGACCTCTCCTTCGGCGACGTCGCCCGCGCCCTGGAGGCCAACAACGCCAACCAGGGCGCCCGCTACCTGGAGGACAACGGCGAGGGCTACGTCGTGCGCGCCGCCGGCCGGCTGGAGGGCATGGAGGACATCGAGACCGTCGTCGTCGCGACCCGGGGCGGCGTACCGGTCCGCATCGGGGACATCGCCGAGGTGCGCATCGGGCGCGACCTGCGCACCGGCTCGGGGAGCGAGGACGGGCAGGAGGTCGTCGTCGGCACCGCCCTGATGCTGATCGGCGAGAACAGCCGCACGGTCGCCGCCGCGGTCGACGCGCGCATGGACCAGATCCGCAAGTCGCTGCCGCCCGGCGTCGAGGTGCAGACCGTCCTCGACCGCACCCGCCTCGTCGAGGCCACCGTCCGGACGGTGGTGAAGAACCTGTCGGAGGGCGCGGCCCTCGTCATCGTCGTCCTGTTCCTGCTGCTCGGCAACATCCGCGCCGCCGTCATCACGGCGCTGGTCATCCCGGTCGCCATGCTGATGACCATGACCGGCATGGTCGAGGCGCGGATCTCGGCGAACCTGATGAGCCTCGGCGCGCTCGACTTCGGCCTCATCGTGGACGGGGCGGTCATCATCACCGAGAACGCCCTGCGCCACCTCGCCGAGCGGCAGCACGAGCTCGGGCGGACCCTCGACACCGAGGAGCGGCTCCAGACCGTGCGCGCCTCGGCCGAGGAGATGATCAAGCCCTCCCTCTACGGGCAGGCCATCATCATCCTGGTCTACGTGCCGCTCCTGACCTTCACGGGGGTGGAGGGCAAGATGTTCGAGCCGATGGCGCTGACCGTCATCATCGCCCTCGCCGCGGCCTTCGTCCTGTCGCTGACCTTCGTGCCCGCGCTCATCGCCATCGTCGTCACCGGCAAGGTCACCGAGAAGGACAATATCATCATCCGGACGCTCAAGGGGGCCTACCGCCCGGCGCTCGGGGCCGCGGTGCGGGCGCCGCTCGCCTTCCTCGCCCTGGCGCTCCTTCTCCTCGTCGGGGCCGGCGCCCTGTTCACCCGGCTCGGGACGGAGTTCATCCCGCAACTCGACGAGAAGAGCATCGCCCTCAACGCGACCCGCATCCCCTCGACCTCGCTGACCCAGTCCCAGGCGATGCAGCTCAACGTCGAGAAGGTCGTCTCGAAGTTCCCGGAGGTGGCCTACGTCTTCTCGAAGACCGGCACCGCCGAAGTCGCCTCGGACCCGATGCCGCCGAACTCCTCGGATACCTTCGTCATCCTCAAGCCCCAGGAGGAGTGGCCGGACCCGAACCTCGCCAAGGCCGACCTCCAGGAGCGGATCGAGAAGGCGGTCGGAGCGCTCGCCGGCAACGTCTACGAGTTCTCGCAACCCATCCAGCTTCGCTTCAACGAACTGCTGGCCGGCACCCGCGGCGACCTTGCCGTGAAGGTGTTCGGCGAGGAGTTCGAGCCGATGCTCAAGGCGGCCAACCAAGTGGCGGCGGCACTGAAGGGCATCGAAGGGGCCGAGGACGTGAAGGTCGAGCAGTCGGCGGGTCTGCCGTTCCTGGAAATCAGGATCAACAAGGCAGAGGCGGCGCGCTACGGACTGAGCACCGGGGCCATCCAGGAGGTCGTCGGCACCGCCATCGGCGGCCGCGACGCCGGCGTCGTCTTCGAGGGCGACCGGCGCTTTCCCATCGTGGTTCGCCTGACCGACAAGGTGCGCGAGGACCGCGAGGCCCTGGAGAACGTCCCGGTGCCGCTGCCGCCGGGGCCGAACGGACGGGCGAGTTCGGTGCTCCTGAAGCAGGTGGCGAGCTTCTCCGTGACCGAGGGCCCGAACCAGATCTCCCGCGAGAACGGCAAGCGCCGCGTGGTGGTGACCGCCAACGTCCGCGGGCGCGACATCGGCTCGCTCGTGGCCGAAGCCCAGGCCAAGGTCGCGGACCAAGTCCGCCTGCCGCCCGGCTACTACGTGACCTGGGGCGGGCAGTTCGAGAACCTCGCCTCGGCCAAGCAGCGGCTGATGGTGGTGGTGCCGGTCTGCTTCTTCCTGATCTTCCTGCTGCTCTACTCGGCGCTCGGGTCGCCGCGGGATGCCCTGCTGGTGTTCAGCGCGGTCCCTTTGGCACTCACGGGGGGCATCGCCGCGCTCTGGCTGCGGGACATGCCCGTCTCGGTGCCGGCAGCGGTGGGCTTCATCGCACTTTCGGGCGTGGCGGTGCTGAACGGCCTCGTGATGCTGACCTTCATCAAGCAATTGGTGGCGGAAGGGCGGCCCAAGCGCGAGGCGATCCTGGAAGGCGCCATGACCCGGCTGCGGCCGGTGGCGATGACGGCGCTCGTGGCCTCGCTCGGCTTCGTGCCGATGGCCATCGCCACGGAGACCGGCGCCGAGATCCAGCGCCCGCTCGCCACCGTTGTCATCGGCGGCCTGATCAGCGCGACCCTGCTCACCCTCATCGTGCTGCCGGCCCTCTACGCGCGCTTCGGCAGGGTCGAGACCGCAGAGGCGGTCGGCGCGGTGCCGGCGCCCCCCCGGCAGCTCAAGGCAGCGGAGTAGCGTCGATGGGAAGGATCCTCTCGAACGTGCTCGTCTGGTTCGGCTTGATCCTGGCCGCTCAGGCCGGGCCGGCCAAGATCGTCGGCATCGGTGCCGCCTCCTGCGCCCGCTTCGGCACGGATGCCGCGGCGCATCCGGCCATGGAGCGCGACTACTTCGCGTGGGCGCAGGGGTTCATGAGCGGTGCCCTGATCCGGGCACCGGACGGGGTCGACGAAGGCTTGGATCTCGCGCCGCCGTCCATGCCCCTGGCCGCACAGGTGGACTTCCTGCGTGCGTACTGCGCGGCCAATCCGGCCACGGATTACTCGGACGCCGTTCGCGCCCTCTACCACCGACTGCGTGGACCCGCGTCCTAGCAACCGGGTCCGATGGGGAACCAAGTGATGAACTGGCACCTGCGCGTTCTTCACGCGGCGGCCTTCGCGGTCGTGCCCGCCATTGCCGCCGATGCGGGCGAAGCACCGTTCGGCCTCGCGTGGGGAGCGCTCTCCGAGGTGCCCCGTCCGCTGAAGGTCGACCGCGAGGCGAACCTGACGGCCCTGTACTACCCGCGGGGCTGGCGGCCGGCCACGGGATCCGGGACGGCCGAAGTCGTTCTGGTGATCTGCCGGACCGAGGGTTTGCAACAGGTGGTGTGGGTCGGCGTGCCACTGTCGGGTGACGACCTCGCGAAGGCGCGGCGGGCCATCCACGACGAGGGCGTTCGCCGCTACGGCGAACCCGAGCCCGGACCTACGGCGGATGCGGAACTCTGGCGCGACGGGCAGGCGCTTCTGGCAAGTCGCGAAACGGCGGACGGAAGGCGCGAACTCGTCATGACGACGTTCGGTCCCGATTACTCGGCCTGTTCCAGGACCCACCACGTCGAAGCCGGGCATCCAGCGGGCGCGCACGTGGCCGAACTGATCGGCGCAAGCCTGCCCTGAGCCCCTCGGTCGGAAACATCATCGCATAAGTTGGAATCGGCATATGGGACACGGACACGCGCACGGTGGCGGCCACGGACATTCGCATGGCGGCGGCATTCCCTCGGGCTCGGCGGCGGCCCGGAACAAGGGACGCCTCGCCTGGGCTCTCGGGCTGACACTGGCCTACATGCTGGCGGAGGTCGTCGGCGGCCTCCTCACCGGCAGCCTCGCGCTGCTGGCCGACGCCGCGCACATGGTTACCGACGCCGGGGGCCTCGCGCTCTCGCTGCTCGCCATCCACTACGCGGCCAAGGCGCCGACGCCGGGCAAGAGCTTCGGCTACATGCGCTTCGAGATCCTCGCGGCGCTCGCCAACGCCGTCGTGCTGCTCGGGGTCACCGCCTACATCCTCTACGAGGCCTACCGCCGGTTCGTGGAGCCGACCGAGATCCTCGGCTGGCCGATGATGTTGGTCGCGGTGGTCGGCCTCGGCGTGAACCTCGCAAGCATGAGGCTGCTGGCCGGCGGCTCGTCCGAAAGCCTGAACGTCAAAGGAGCGTATTTCGAAGTCTTCTCGGACATGCTGGGCTCGGTCGGCGTCATCCTCGCGGCCCTCGTGGTGATGGGCACGGGCTGGACCTGGGTCGACCCGCTCATCGGCGCCGGCATCGGCCTCTTCATCGTACCCCGCACTTGGCGCCTGCTGAGCGAGGCCCTGCACATCCTGCTGGAAGGCACGCCTCCGGGGGTCGACCTCGCCGCCTTGAAAGCCGAGATCGAGGCGATGCCGGGGGTGCGCCGCGCCTACGACCTGCATGCCTGGACGCTGACCTCCGGCTTCGACGCGATGAGCGGTCATGTGGTGGTCGACGACGTCGCCGGAGGCCCGGGGGTGATCCGGGCGGTCCGCGCCCTTCTAAAGGAGCGGCACGGCATCGAGCACGTCACCGTCCAGGTCGAGGACGAGGCGCTCGCCATGGAAGCCGCGCACCTTCCCGTCTGAGGCGGCGTGGCCATGGTAGGCAAGAAGCTCGCCCGGGAAACAGAAAGATGGGAGTCCAAGCCGCGCGGCAGGCGGCGCGCCCGTCCGCACATCAGGAGGCGGGCGGGCCGCGACCTCGTCAAGGTGCTGGCGCTATGCTTCCTGCTCCTGGGCTTGCTGGTGGTTCTGGGCCATTTCGCCTGACCAAGTGCCGCTGGTCCAGGTGCCGAAACCAAATATCCTGATACACCCTGCGAGGGACGGCTTCCGGCCCCGCTCGGCTCACATGCCGAGATGCCGCAACGACCGGAGATGATGGAAGTCGGGGGTATGCGGTCGTTCGGCAGGGCTTCTTCCCTGCCCGTTCGAACACCTTCCGTACGCGTGCTTCGCGGGAGCGGGCGGCGGCGCTCATGGCAAGGATGCGGAGTGTAGCTTCGCGCCGTTCCTGCAGGCAGCCGGGTTGTTGCCCTGGATACCGCACTGGTATTCAGCCGATCCAGCCGAGCGCCGGGAAGGTCTCCATGATGAACGAGGCCATGTCGGTCATGCGGCCGGTCACCATCATCAGGCCCATCGCCACCATGACGCCCCCGCCGGCCACTTGAAGCGTCCGTCCGACCCAGCGCAGGGTGCGGAGGCGCGCGACGAAGCCCGACAGGAACAGGGCCGCGGCCACGAACGGCACGCCGAGGCCGAGCGAGTAGACGGTGAGGAGGATGACGCCCTTGCCCGAGGCCGAGGACGCCGTGACAGCCAGGATGGCCCCGAGGACGGGTCCGATGCAGGGGGTCCATCCGAAGGCGAAGGCCATCCCGAGGAGGTAGGCGGCGACGGGGCCCCGACCCGGCGGGTCGCCGTGCCAGCGCAGCTCGCGCTGTAGCCAGGCCGGCCGCAGCAGACCGGCCGTGAACAGGCCGAAGAGGATCACCAACAAGCCGGAGGCGAGGTTCAGCATCTCGCGATGGGCGAGAAGGGCGAAGCCGATCGCGCTGGCTCCGGCGCCGAACGCGACGAAGACGGTCGTGAACCCGAGCACGAAGCAGAGGCTCAGGCCGAGCGTGCGCAGGCTGTCGCGCTCGCCGGCGGCGGACTGTCCGGCGACGTATGAGACGTAGCCTGGGACCAGGGGCAGCACGCAGGGGGACAGGAAGGACACGGCACCGGCGGCGAATGCCGCCAGGAGGCCAACGCTGGAGGCGTCGATGGTCATCGGCGTCAGACCCGTCGGAAAGGATGCAGGCCGTTCATTCCCGTCCCTCGCCGGCCGTTGCGAAGGTCCTGGAGAGGCGTCGCCGCTCCGCCTCGGCAACCGCGGGCCCCGCCGGCGCCCCCGCCTTCGGGGTTGCACCGACACGAGCAGGCTCCCGCTTGTCAGCGACGGCGACCGGACCGGCAGCCGGCATCGCGATCTCTCGCGGACCTGCAGCCAGGGCCTCGGGGCGGCTCACCTCGCCAAGCCCGGTTCCCGTCGCCATCATGGTCTCGCGGAACGCCCGGTGCTGGCCGCCGTCCTCGTAGACCAGCCGGACGGCGGGCGTCCCGCCTGCCACCAGGGCGGCGGTCTTCCTGTCGTCGTCGGACTGCTTCCGGGCGACCGCGCCCGCCATGGTGTCGTCGCCCCCGGCATCGAAGACGTAGCGCCCGCCCGCAATTCCGACGCCCGGCTCGGCCCTCGTGACCTCGAACCGGTCGGACCCCTCCTTGAGGTTCCGCCAGAAGGCGATGTTCGGGTCCTGGCGGTGCCGGGCCAGGTTCTCCGGGGTCATGCGGAACGGGTAGGACTGGAACTGTACGGCGCGCTGCCCGCCCGCGAAGGCCTCGCGCACCACGGCATAGAGTTCCGAGATCGCCTCGTCCGTCATCGCGAAGCAGCCCCGCGACGAGCAGGAGCCGTGCACCATCAGGTGCGCGCCCGTGCGTCCCAGGGAGCGGTCATACTCGTTCGGGTACCCGAGGTTGAACGAGAGGTAGAGGCTTGAGTTCGGGTTCATGGACGCCGGCGTGACCGAGTAGAAGCCCTCCGGGGCCTGCCGGTCGCCTTCCCGGGTCTTGGGCCCGAGCTGGCCCGACCACCGGCACATCGGGTAGGTCTTCAGGAGGGCGTACCTGCCGTCGGCGCCGCGCTTCCAGAGTTCGATCTCGGACTCCTTCTTATAGGCCCGCATCAGGATTGGGTCGGCGGGCGAGACACCCGCCGTCGACATAAGGGCCAGGGTCGCGGGCGGGATCGGCGCCAGGTGGCGCGTCGAGGCCGCGTACTGGCCATCCTGGCAGGCGGACAACGCCAGGAGGAGGGCCAGACAGAGCGTCGTCTTCAGCATGTCGGCCTCGCTGGCGTCGGCGCACAAGCCTGGGCCCGAAGGGTTGATGGCAAGTTGTCGTGGCTGCCGTTCGGCGGAATCGAGGCTCTCACGGGACCGGCTCCCCGGGACCGGGACGCCTCGGCGACAGGGGCACGCCTTCGAGGAGCATCATGACGACGCCGATGGAAATCCATGCGTCGGCCAAGTTGAAGGTGAACCAGCGGAAGCCGCCCGTGTGGAGGTCGAGGTAGTCGGTGACAGCCCCATCCCCGAGCCGGTCGAAGAAGTTCCCCGCGGCCCCGCCCGCTATCGCGGCGAGCCCGAGACGTTCGAGCGAACCCGTCGCGGCCAGGGCCCACGCGGTCACCAGACAGGTCAGCGTGCCCTGGATGCCGAGGAGGAGCGCTAGCGAGGACGGATCGTACGCCGGGAACAGGCTGAAGCTGATGCCCCGGTTGAACGACAGGGTCAGGTCGATGAAGGGTATCAGGCCCCGCACGGCACCCTCGGCCAACCATGCCTCGGCCGCCGCCTTCGCGGCGAGGTCGACGGCCGTGGCGGTCGCCAGCACAGCCGCAACCGTCGCGACGCGGCGGCCCCGTCCCGCCGAAGAGGAACTCATCATGCCCTCAGGAGACGGAGCGCGTTCGCCGTCACCAGGACGGTCGCCCCGGTGTCGGCGAGGATGGCGGGCCACAGGCCGGTGATGCCGGCGATGGTCGTCACAAGGAACACCGCCTTCAGGCCGAGCGCGATGACGACGTTCTGACGGATGTTGCCCAGCGTCGCCCGGGAGAGCGAGACCAGCGCGGCCACGTCGCCCACCCGGTCGTTCAGGACCGCCGCGTCCGCCGTTTCCAAGGCCGCGTCGGTGCCGCCGCCCATCGCGATGCCAACGCTGGCGGCGGCGAGCGCCGGCGCGTCGTTGATGCCGTCGCCAACCATCGCCACCGGAGCTGCCGCCTTCAGGGCTGCGATCTCGGCGAGCTTGTCTTGGGGCAGGAGCTCGGCCTTCACATCGAGCCCGAGCTCGGACGAGACCGCCTCGCCCGTGCGCCGGTTGTCGCCGGTCAGCATCACGCTGCGCACGCCGAGCTTCCGCAGGGCCGCGATCCCGATGGCCGCGTCGGCACGGGGCTCGTCCCGGATCGCGATGGCACCCAAGGCTTCGGCGCCGCGGACGACGACGACCACGGTCTTGCCGGCGGCTTCCAAGTCCGCGACCGCGCGCTCGGCCTGGGGTCCGAGGCACGCGCTCTCGGCGGCGTGGCGCGGGGAGGCGACGAGCACCGTCTGCCCCATGACCGTGGCCTGAACCGCTTTGCCAGGGATGGCGCGGGCGTCCCGCGTCGGCCGCAGCGGCACCCCGTCCGCGCTTGCCCGGCCGAGGATGGCCCGGGCGATGGGGTGGCTGCTTCCGCTCTCGACCGCGGCGGCCAATCCGAGCAGAGAGCGCTCCGACGCGTCCGAGGCGAAGACCAGGATATCCGAGACCCGCGGCCGTCCCTCGGTCAGCGTCCCGGTCTTGTCGAACGCGACCGTGCGCACCCGCCCGATGACCTCCAGCGCCGCCCCGCCTTTCACGAGCAGTCCGCGTCGCGCCCCAGCTGCCAGTCCAGAGGCGATGGCCGCCGGGGTGGAGAGCACCAGCGCGCAGGGGCAGGCGATGAGGAGGAGCGCCAGGCCTCGGTAGATCCAGGTGCCCCAGTCGGCGCCGAGCAGCGGCGGCACGACCGCGACGGCGGCCGCGAACGCGAACGCGATGGGCGTGTAGACCGCGCTGAACCGGTCGATGAAGCGCGCCGTGGGCGACTTCGACGCCTGCGCCTCCTCGACGAGGTGCAGGATGCGGGCGACCGTGTTGTCGGCCGCCATCCTGGTGACCCGGACCTGGAGCGCGCCGTCGGCGTTGACGCTGCCGGCGTAGACGGGGTCGCCGACCTCCTTGGGCTTCGGGACCGACTCGCCGGTGATGGGGGACTCGTCGAGGCTCGAAGCTCCGTCGGTGATCACACCGTCGGCGGGCACGCGGTCGCCCGGCCGCACGATCACGAGCTGACCGATGGCCAGCGACGCGGCGGCCACCTCGCGGATGGTGCCATCGGCCTCGTCGAGGAGGCGGGCGGTCTTCGGCACCAGGGCGGCGAGCGCCTTGATGCCGGCCCGTGCCCGGCCCGCCGCCACGACCTCCAGCATCTCGCCGACCGTGAAGAGCAGCACGACGATGGCGGCCTCCTCGGCGGCGTGGATGGCGAGCGCCCCCGCAGTCGCGACCGACATCAGCATCTCGATGGAGAAGGGCGTGCCTGCGAACGCCGCCACTGTCGCGCGGCGGCCGTAATAGGCGAGGCCGACGAGCGCCCCTGGCCAGTAGGCGTACTCGCCCGCCAGGCCCGGCGCGATCCGCTCGACTAGGAAGCCGGCGGCGAATAGGGCGCCGATCAGGATGCCCAGTAGCGCCTTCCGGCCCCGCCAAATAGGCGGCTCGGGCTCCTCCGCGGTCCCGGCGGGCGGGGCTCCGCCCGAGGCCTGCGCCATGGCCAGGTCCGCGGCCGTGGGTAGCGGCGCGACGCCGTAGCCCAGGCGTTCGATGCGCCCCTCCAATTCGGTCCTCGGCGTCGCGGCCTCGTCGAGCGCCAGGTCGAGGACCTGGCTGCCGTAGTTCACGCGCACGTCCGCGACGCCCGGCAGCCGGGAGACGGCGGTCTCGATCTTCCCGGCGCAGGTCGGGCAGTTCATGCCCTTGACCCTGTAGCGCAGGGCCTGCCGGCCGTTCGTGGGGAAGAATGTGCGGTCCGCGCCGGCGGCTTGGTTCATGGTGCGCTCCGTTCGCCCGGCTCCTGGTCCGGACTGGGAAGGCCCCCTACATGCACCCTGTAGTCGCTACAGGGTCAAGGCCGTGCGCATCGCTTCTTCCATGACCATAGGCAGCCTCGCGGAGGCCACGCAGACCCGTGTCGAGACGGTCCGGTGGTACGAGAAGGTCGGGTTGCTGCCCCCGCCGGCGCGGTCGAGCGGGAACTACCGGCTCTACGGGCCCGAGCACCTGCGCCGGCTGAGCTTCATCCGCCGCGGTCGCGCCCTGGGCTTCACCGTGGAGCAGATCCGGGATCTGCTCGCCCTGGCGGACGACCGAAGTCGCTCCTGCAGCGAGGTCGACACCATCGCCCGCGCCCATCTCGCCGACGTGGAGCGCAAGCTGGAAGACCTGACCCGGCTCGCCTCGGAACTGCGCGAGGTCATCGGCCAGTGCGGCTGCGGGTCTGTCGCGGACTGCCGTATCATCGAGGCCCTGTCGCCGTTGGGTGATCCCGCGTGAGTGACCTGGGCCTGAGGTCAGCGAGCGACGTAGGGCGTCATCAGCACCCGGCTTTCGAACAGCCCCTTGGCCACGAACCCGCAGCATGCGACGGCGAGGATGGCGACCGTAGCCGCTACGAAGGCTCGGCGGGCGGCGGCCCGGATATGCGGCCTGACGCGACGGCGACGACCCGTGTTCCTCTGGCCCCAGGCATGGTCTTCCGTCCACGCCATTCTTTCCCTGTCGCTTCTTGAGCCATCAAGGCCGAATCGAGACCAAAGGAAGCCGCGGTCGAGGCCGAAGTAGAAGTCGCCGTGGTACGGCTTGGCTCGTGCTCAGGTCCCGGGTCAACTCTGCGCTGCGGTAACGCTCGATGGCCTTCCGGACACCAGACCGGAACAAGACGAGGTCATAGGCGTCAGGCTCCATGCTCCCGACCTCCATGCCCGCCGACCCGACCGGCAACTCGCGGCTACCAGCCTCGTGCTCATGGGCCTTTCCACGAGCATGCGCCTGATCGCCCCGTCTGGGACGTACGCTTCGACCACGTAGCTGCCAATGAGAGCCCGGTGGCAGGAGGCGAGGGTCCGCAGCACGCCGAGACGCCTTTTGACCGGGTTCACAGACCCCCCGGCTACAGTGACGGTGAAGCCAAGTCCTCGGATGTTGGCACGACCTGCCCGAGGCCCGGCCTTAGCGGTTCTCGAAGCGGGCCTGGACGTTGTGCCCGTGGATCTTCGCCGACAGCACCACCTTCGCGCCGGCCGGCAACGGGGCCTTGAGGTCGGCGACGAGCTTGTTCGGCGCCGCCGGCTTCAGGGTCAGCGTCTCCGTCTTGCCGCCGGCCTGGACGAAGGCCTTGGCCGACAGGCCGGCCGTGTCGGCCGGCTTGCCGTCCTCGCCGGTCACGAAGAACGTGACGCCGGCGTCGGTCGCAACGAACTCGATGGGATGGCCGTCGGCGACCGTCGTCTGGCCCCCGTTCGGCCCGGCGGCGAGGCAGGGCGAGGCCAGCGCGAGGGCGACGGCGAGGATCGCGGGAAGGATGGGAGAGCGCATGGGTGTGTCCTTTCTCGGTCGAAGGGGTGGAGGTCTCAGAACGCCTCGACGGGCGCGCTTCGCGGGGCCTCGGGGGAAGCCTCGGGACGGTGACGGGCATCGTCCCGCAACCGCTCCAGGGGCTTGGCGCCGAAGGTCAGGAACAGGACCGGCGTCAGCACCGTGTCGAGGAGCGTGGCGCTGATCAGGCCGCCGAAGATCGTCACCGCGACCGGGTGCAGGATCTCCTTGCCGGGGGCATCCGCCCCGATCAGCAACGGCACCAGGGCGACGCCGGCCGAGAGCGCCGTCATCAGCACCGGCGCCAGCCGCTCCAGGCTGCCGCGGATGACGAGCTCCCGCCCGAACGGCATGCCCTCGTGGATGGCCAGGTTCAGGTAGTGGCTGATCTTGAGGATGCCGTTGCGGGTGGCGATGCCGGTCAGCGTGATGAAGCCGATCATCGACGCCACCGAGAGCGGCTGCCCGGCGAGCCAGAGCGCCGCGACCGAGCCGATCAGCGCGAGTGGGATGCTGCCGAGGATGATCAGGGTGAACACCACCGAGCGGTAGCGGCTGTAGAGGAGCGCGAAGACCAGCGCGAGGGAGAGGAGCGACAGCAGGCCGATGGTCCGGCTCGCCTCGGCTTGCGCCTGGAACGAGCCCTCCAGGCTGGTGGTGTAGCCGTTGGGCAGGTTCGCCGCGGCGACCTTCCCCTGGATGGCCTGGACGATCTTGCCCATGTCCGAGCCTGGCTGCGTGTTCGCCTGCACCACGATGCGGCGACGGGCGTTCTCGCGCAGGATCTGGTTCGGTCCGTCGGTCTCGCGGATGTCGGCGATCTGGCGCGCCGGCACCCAGCCCGACGGCGTCTCGACCAGCATGTCGCCCAGCCGCTGGGTGGTGCGCATGGTGTCGGAGAGGCGCATCACCACGTCGAAGCGGCGGTAGCCGTCCACCACCCGCGAGACCACCTGCCCGTTCGAGAGGCGGCTGAGCTGCTCGACGAGCGCGGCCGGCTGGACGCCGTAGAGGGCGGCGCGGTTGTAGTCGACGCGGATCTCCAGCTGCGGGATCAGCACCTGCTTCTCCACCTGCAGGTCGGCGATGCCCGGGATGTCGGCGAGGCGCCCGCGGACGTCCTCGGCCAGCGCCCGCAGGGTGTCGAGGTCCTCGCCGAAGATCTTGAGGGCGATCTCGGCGCGCACGCCCGACAGCATGTGGTCGAGCCGGTGCGAGATCGGCTGGCCGACGTTGACGTTGACCGGAAGCACCGCGAGGCGCCCGCGAATGTCGGCGACGAGCTCGGGCTTGGGCCGGGCGCCGGGCTTCAGGTCGATCTCCAGGTCGGAGGAGTGGACGCCCTCGGCGTGCTCGTCGAGTTCGGCCCGGCCGGTGCGGCGCCCGATGGACTTCACGTCCGGCATGTCGAGGAGCAGGCGCTCGGCCACGAGGCCGATGCGGTTGCTCTCGGCAAGCGAGATGCCGGGGTTGAAGGTCATGTTGACCGTGAAGGAGCCCTCGTTGAAGGGCGGCAGGAAGGTCCGGGGCAGGAAGGCCGCGGCGAGCCCAGCCGCCGCCACCGCCAACCCGGCGACCATCATGACCGGCCGGGCATGCCCGAGCAGGCCCCGGAGCAGGGCGGCGTTGCCCCGCTTGAGCAGCTTGAGGAAGCGGCTGTCGTGCTCCTCCAGGCGCTTCAGTCCCGGCAGCAGGTAGTAGGCGAGCACCGGCGTCAGCGTGATGGAGACGAGGAGGCTCGCCAGGATCGAGACGATGTAGGCCTGCCCCAGCGGTGCGAAGAGCCGGCCCTCAATGCCCGACAAGGCGAAGAGCGGCACGAAGACCAGCACGATCACCATCGTCGCGTAGACGATGCCTGAGCGCACCTCGTTCGAGGCCGCGACCACGACCTCGAAGACCGAGCGCGGGTTGCCCGCCCGCCGGTTCTCCCCGAGCCGCCGGAAGATGTTCTCGACGTCGACCACCGCGTCGTCGACGAGCTCGCCGATGGCGATGGCGAGCCCGCCGAGCGTCATCGTGTTGATGGATAGGCCCGCGAGGTGGAAGACGACCGCGGTGGCGAGGATCGAGACGGGAATCGCCGTGAGCGAGATCGCGGTGGTGCGGACGTTCAGCAGGAAGGCGAACAGCACCACGGCGACGACGGCCACCGCCTCCATCAGCACGGTCTCGACGTTGCGGATCGAGGTCTCGATGAAGTTCGCCTGCCGGAAGATGAGCTGGTCGGCGCGCACGCCCCTGAAGGCGCAGGCATCGCCGGCCGGCTCGGCCATGGACGGACCAGGTCGGCCCGGACCGTCCTTGCCGGGGCCGCAGGCGTTCAGGCTGGCGGTGATCTCGGAGAGCGCCGCCTCGACTTGGCGGGTGAGCCGAACGGTATCGACGCTCGGCTGCTTCTCCACCGAGACCACGACCGCCGGCGCGCCCATGTAGCCGCTGTCGCCGCGCTTGACCCGGGCCGCGAACGAGACCTCGGCCACCTGCCGCAGGTAGACCGGCCGGTTGGCGACCGTCGCGACGACCATGTTGCGAAGGTCGTCGAGGTTCATGGTCCGGCCGAGGTTCCGGATGAGGTACTCGCGGGCGTACTGGTCGGTGAAGCCGCCCCCGGTATTGGTGCCGAATTGCGCGAGCGCCGTCTCCAACTGGGCATGGGTGATGCCGAGCGCCCGCAGGGCCGTGGGTTGGGGCGAGACTCGGAACTGGCGGACCTCGCCGCCCATCGGGATGACCTGGGCCACGCCCGGGATCGAGAGCAGCCGCGGCCGGATGGTGAAGTCGGCGAGCTCCCGCAGCTGCATCGGCGAGACCGAGCCGCCGTTGAGGGCGACCATCACGATCTGGCCCATGATCGAGGAGACCGGACCCATCATCGGGTTCACGGTGGGCGGCAACTGCGGCCGCACCATCGCCAGCCGTTCCGAGACCTGCTGGCGGTTGCGGTAGATGTCGGTGCCCCAGTCGAACTCGACGTAGATCACCGAGAGGCCGACGCCCGAGACCGAGCGGACGCGGCTGACCCCGGGCAGGCCGTTCATCTGGGTCTCGACCGGGAAGGTGACGAGTTGCTCGACCTCCTGCGGAGCGAGGCCCTCAGCCTCGGTCATGACCGTGACGGTCGGGCGGTTGAGGTCGGGGAACACGTCGACCGGGAGCTTGGTCACCGTGAAGGCGCCGTAGATGACGAGCACGGCGGCGAGCGCCAGCACGAGCAGGCGGTTGCGCAGGGACTGCGTGACGAGGAGCGTGAACATGGGCGGTGCTCCTCAGCGGACCTGGTTGAGGAGTTCGGCGCCCTGGGTCACGATCCGCTTGCCCGGAACGACCCCGGAGACCACGAGGACGCGGCCCGCGTCGAGCGGCTCGACCCGGACCTCACGCGGCTCGAAGCGCTCGGGCGCGGTGTGCTCGTAGACGATGCTCTGGCCGTTGCCGCCGCGGACCACGCTCATGCGCGGCAGGGCCAGCCCCTCCTGACGAGCGTCGGTCGCGGCCAGCACGGTGATGAACTGTCCGGTGCGCAGTTCCGGCGGGGCTCCCTGTACCGCGAAGTGCATCGGCACCGCCTGGCTGCGGTCGGCCAGCCCCGCGCCCATGTAGGAGAGCCGCAGCATCCGGCCGTCCGCCATGCGCGCGGTGGCGTCCTGCCCCCCGGCCAGGGCGTCGAAGCTGAGGGCCTCGACCCAAAGGCGGCCCGGGTCGACGATCTGGAAGACCTGCACGCCCGGGCTCGCCATCTGGCCGGCGACCGCGGTCGCCTCCGCAATGACCCCGTCGACGGGCGCCTTGAGGGCTTCGGGCTGCTGCCGGATATTGTCGAGGGCGGCGCGGCGGTCGAGCAGGCCCTTGAGCTCGGCCTGTGCGTCCTCAAGCTGGACCTGCGAGACGGAGCCGCCCGGCGCGAGCTTGCGGTAGCGCTCGACCCGGCGCTCCAGGATGGCGATCTGCTGGTCGAGCTCGCCCTGGCGCTGGCGCATGTCGGAGACGTCCACCGCCTGCACCGGGGGCGTCACGTAGGCGAGCACCTCGCCCTTGCGCACGCGGGTGCCGAGACGCGGGAAGATGCCGGATTCCGGCGGGGAGAGCCGCCCGCCGACGGAGGATTGCACGACGCCGCTGGCGCTCGGGTCGGGAACGATGCGCCCCGGCAGCTCGACGGTGCGGCGCAAGGTGTCGGGGGCGGTCACCACGGTGCGGACCGCGAGCACCCGCTGGGTGGGCTTCGGCACGAAGATCGAGCCGTCCGGCTGGCGCCGCGCCAGGTCCTGCCCGCCGGGGGACGGCGCCGCCATCTGGAAGGTCTGCGGAACCGAGGCCTTCCCCGCTCCGTGGTCGTGCCCGTCGGCGGCGAAGGCGCGCGGAGCGAACGCGAGCGCGACGACGAGCACGACCAGCGCGGTCGCGGGCAGGTAGCGGCGTCCGCGCATCAGGAGCGTGACCGCGATGCCGAGGAGGAAACCGCCGCTACCGATGGCCAGCGGAAGCGGGTCGGCCTCCTTCAGGTGACGCTGGAAGTCGTGGGCCGTGGCAAGACCCGCCGCCCAGGCGGAGGCGCCGGACGCCGGTGCGGCGGGCGGGGGCTCCGGGACGGGCAGCGTGACGGGGAACATGTCGGTGGCGCCCGACGCGGTCACGGTGAAGAGCACCTCGTGCTCGCCGGGATGCAGGCTCCAATGGGCGTCGAGGGCGTAGCTGCCGTCCGGCATCGGCGCGCCGGTGACGGACCCCTCAGGCGTCTCGGCCTGGACGACGGCGTCCGTCACCGGCTCGTTGGTACCCACGCGGTCGAGGAACACGAACAGCCGGCCGTTGCGGGCGATGGCGACCAGTTCGAGCGCATCCGTGCTCGACGCGCCCCGCGGCGCGGTCGCCGTCGTCGGACCTTGCACCTCGTTGCCGTGGTCGTGGCCCTCGTGGGCGGCGGACATCGGCGGCGCCCCGGCACACAGGCCGAGCGCAAGGAGAACCATCCGCAGGGCGGAGGAGGAGGGAACACGCATGGGAAAACCGAGCCTTCGCGAAAGGGAGGCCGGCGGCGCCCACGGGCAGCCGCTCGGCGCGCGCCGAAGCGCGGACCTCAGGCGATGGTTCGAGGGGGCTCGGGAAGCGTCTCGGGAGGCAAGCTGTCGAACGCGATTACATGGAGCCCGGCCAGCGTCCGCTCGGGCTTCCAGGCGACCGTCACGGAGAAGCCGTCCCAACGCACGTACGACGCGTGGCCGCAGCACGGACCGCAGGACCCGGTCGCGGCCTCGTCCCCGGCGCGGTCGGCCCGATCCGACGCATCATAGACCTGATCCGGCCCCGGCGCTTCCGGGTGCGCGGCGGCGACCGTGGGGTGGCCGGCATGGGTCGCACCCACGTGCGAGTGTCCCGCACCCGCCACCGAAAAGGCGACGAGCGTCACGATCTGGAAGACCGTAAGCAGCGAGCGCCAGAGGGACCGGGTGGCCGACATGATGCGGCGTGCATAGCATACCTGCACCGGCAGGGCATTGAGTTTTTCGATACGTCGCTGGTCGGCGCCCCACCGAGTTGTTGCGGATAGGTCCGTCCTGACGGTTCGGACCGGGCACGGTTGGCCTTTCGCGTGTCCGAGCCGACCGCCTGATAGGAGTGGTACGCCAAGTGAGGATGTTGGCGTCGGCCCTGTGCATGGGGCTGACGACATGCCGGCCGACAGCGCAGGAGACCAGGATCGTCGGGATCGGGGCCACGACCCACGCCCGGTTCAACGGGCAGCTCGCGGAAAGCCCGCCGACCGAGCGCAATCATCTTGCCTGGACGCAGGGTTTCATGAGCGGTGCGCCGATACGGGCCCCGGCCGGCGCCGACAAGGGGCTCGACCTCTTGCCGTCGACCTCCCCCTGCCCGCACAGGCCGAGTAACGGCGGGCCTTCCGCGGGAAGCATCCCGACCGGGACTATACGAACGCGGTGCACGGCCTGTACCGCAGGATCCCCGACGCCGCACCTGACGGGCCCCGGGCATGAACGTTCCCTTGGCTACGCCTGTCGGAGGGGTGACTTGCCTTCGGAACCGTACGAGCAGCATGGCCGTTCCGGGCACCCAGGGGCGAACCCTGGAGCACCGGTGCGCCGGCACGGCCATCGAACAAGAACGAGAGGAAACCCTATGAGGATGTCCCTGATCGCGGCCGCCGTCGCCGCGACGCTCGGAGCGGCTGGCCTCGCGACCTCGGCCTCGGCGGCGCCCGCTCTGCCGGGTGCCGTGAGCGCCCCCGAGTACATAGTGTCGGTGCGGATGGAGCGCATGCACGGCCATCACCATATGCGGCACCGCCATCATCGCCATAGCCACATGATGCGCCACCATCATCATCGCGGGCACATGACGCGGCACGGCCACCGTCATCACCGCATGTGAGCGGAAGGGGTCCTGCGGGACCCCTTCTCGATCCCGCTCCCGCTTCGAGGTCGAGGAGCTGGCGGGTCACAAGTACCCGTCCGATGATCTGGGACGGCCGCCGCGCTCCTAAGTGCCGTGCCAGCGAGCTTGAGTATTGCGCCAGCCTGGGATGTCGCCGCCTTGATACGCTTGTGGTCAATCATGCGGCGGAATACCTTCCCCGTCTCATGCGTTGTTTCTGATTTCGGGAGGACGTGATGATGAGGCGAACTCTACTTGCGGTCGCCGCCGTGACATTTGCGGCGTTCCTGCACCTGCTGCCGATGTCCGGCGCGGCAAACGCGGCCCCGCTTGGCCTCGCCCCCGCTTCAGCACTGGCCGGCGACGGCGGGAGGGTGCAGACGGTCCAGCACTGGCACCATCACCACCGGCGGCACCACCACCACCACGGCTGGGGCCATCGCCACCACCACGGCTGGGGCCATCGCCACCACCACGGCTGGGGCCATCACCACCACTACCGCCGCCACCATCATCACGGCTGGGGCCATCACCAACACCATCACCGGCGGCATCACCATCACTTCTGAGGCCGCTATTCCGGACATGAGAAAGGGCCGCTCCATGGGGGGCGGCCCTTTCTGCATCGGGGGAAGCGCCAGTCAGTGGCGGTGCTTCTCGACGGTCACGGTCTCGTGGCCTCCGTCATGGCGCTCGTGGCGGTCGACGTGACGGTCGCCGTGGTGACGGTGCCGCTCGACGTGCTCGTGCCGCTCGACATGACCATGGCCATGCCCGTGGCCGTGAACGGAGACGCCGCCGGGCCCGACGTCGACGTGTTGGGCCAGGGCGTAGCCGGGAGCCAGGACCAGCGATGATGCGGCGACCAGGATGGGGAGGGAAAGCTTCATGTGTTCGGCTCCATGAGCAAGGTTGTGGGGCCCAAACGTCGCAGGTGCCCGGATCGATCCGAAGTTCGTCGGCGTTTGGGGCTGGATGAATACAGGGCGAATACCTACGGTGACGGCCTGAGGCGGCTCGCCTCTGGAAGGGCCGCCTCGTCCGGAACGCCGGCAGTCCCGGGCTGCTCGACCTGACCACGGCGTTGGAGGCGTAGCGCCACGACCCAACAGAGCGCCGCCCAGGCCGACCCGACACACCACCCCGCCAGAACGTCCGTCGCGTAGTGGACCCCGACGTAGACCCGGCTCAGCCTGATGACGACGGTGAGGAAGACCGCGATGCCCATGAAGTACGCCTTCAGCCTCGCGCCCGCGGCAACTCGGGTCATGAGGGCCCCGAGCGTCAGGTAGGTCACCGCCGAGAGCATGGCGTGGCTGCTGGGGAAGCTGGCGGTGAACACCTGGATGCCGCCGGGGATCTCGGGACGGGGACGGTTGAAGAGCAGCTTCAACCCGAAGCTGATGACCGTCCCGCCCAGGATCGAGCCCACCACCAGGAGGGCGGCCCCCTGCTTGCGGACCAGGAGCAGGTACCCGACCACGGCCGCCAGCAGGAAGCACAGGACGACCATGCTGCCCAGCGAGGTCACGTCGCGGACCATCTCGTGCACCCAGTCGGGTCCTATCGGTTCACTCGCGCCGAGAGGGCGGAAGAAGCGAGCGACCCGGTTGTCGAAACCCATGGTGTCGCCTTCCATCACCTCGCCGGCGAGGAGGCCGAACCCGAGGATCAGGGCGGCGACGCAGAACAGGGTCGCGACGAGCCCGATCTCCCTTCCGCCAAGACGCGCCACGACGCCGGGCCGGACAGGCGTGCTGGCTTGGTTCATGGCCTGGTCTCCCGATTGGCCCGAAGCGGGCCCTTCCCGGGCTAACGCCGGTCGCCGCCCGCC
Source organism: Methylobacterium sp. EM32 (assembly GCF_040593685.1). Classification (NCBI taxonomy): domain Bacteria; kingdom Pseudomonadati; phylum Pseudomonadota; class Alphaproteobacteria; order Hyphomicrobiales; family Methylobacteriaceae; genus Methylobacterium; species Methylobacterium sp. EM32. The sequence continues at coordinate 72,643 of NZ_JBEXZS010000201.1, forward strand.
CGAGGCGAGGGAGAAGAGCCGAGGCAGAGAAAAGTTTTTCGCGAAAGCCATGAACCGCCCCGACGCCTCGCGCGACCAACGAAGGTTAGGGCCGCATACCGGTCCTCAACTTAAGGAGGTCAACATGTTCGGTTCCCGCAAACTCTTCCCGCTCCTCGTCGTTGCGGCCCTCGGCGCCTTCGGCGCGACGGCGGCATCCGCCCACGGCCATGGTCACGGGCACGGTCACGGCCACTTCGGGCACGGGCACGGGCACGGCCACTGGGGGCATGGACACGGCCACTTCGGCTCCTGGGGCCATGCCACGGTCTACTACGGCGGCCACTGCCACACCCGCCGGTGGGTCGACGACTTCGGCGACGTCGTGGTGCGCCGGGTCTGCCACTGACCGCCCCGGGGACGACCCTGTCCGGCGTGCACGGCACGATCCATCGACGCCGGGGCGCAAGGTGCCTCGCAAGGCCCGGCGCCCCGCTCCCTCTTATGCATCCACTCCGACCCTTGAGCGGGTCCGGGTGGGTGCGTCGTCTTCGTGAGCGCGTCGACGACGAGGGCTGCCCTGAGTGGTGCCGTCGCGTCGCCAGGCCGTAGGTGCGGCTCAGGCAGGGATCTGCCCACCGGGGAAGAGGGCGGCCCGCGCCGCTGGCGTCCTCTGGTAACCGTCGAGGCGTACCCGCCCGCACGGGTCGGCGTGCACCCGCCTGATAAAGCCGCGCCGCAGGAGCACGTCGAGGGAGCGACCGTCGATGCGTGAGCCTTCGACCCAGCCGTCGTCCGGTACCTTGAGCAGGACCGCGCGGTGTCTCTCGCTCAGGGGCCAGGGCCGTCCGCCGGCAGCCTCCTCCGCACCCGCCCTTCCGGGGGGGCGAGCTGCGTCCAGGGCGGCCACGATGGCGTCGAGCCCGTCGGTGAGGGCGGCGGGCCCGGGCTGCAGGATCAGCGGCGACTTAATCTCCACGATCCGGTTCGCCCGCACCGCCGGGATGGCGTCCCAGCCTGGGCGTGCGCCGATGCGGGCCGGCACCACCTTCTTCCCGCACCAAGAGGCGAGGATCACGTCGGGGGCCGCGGCGACCACCGCCTCGGGCGCGACGATGCGGTCCTTCGCGGCGGGCTGGCGGGCAAGCTCCACAAAGACGTCGTCCCCGCCGGCGATCCGCACGAGCTCCGATAACCAACCGATGCCAGAGATCAGGGGCTCGTCCCACTCCTCGAAGTACACGCGTGGTCGCGGGCGACCCGACGCCTCCGCCGCGACCCGGGCAAGCCGTTCCTCGTAGCCCCGCGCCAGGGCCTCCGCTTGCCCGCTCGCGCCGACAAGGGCGCCGACCGTGCGGATCATCGCGAGGATTCCGGCGACGTCACGGTGGTTGAAGGCGTGCACGGCCATGCCCGCCCGGACGAGGTCCGCGACGATGCCGGCCTGCAGGTCCGAAAAGGCGAGGACGAGATCGGGGTCGAGCGCGAGGATCTTCGGGATGTCGGCGCTGGTGAAGGCCGAGATTCGCGGCTTCTCGCGCCGGACCTGCGGTGGACGTACGGCGTAGCCCGAGACGCCCACGATGCGCCCCTGCTCGCCGAGAAGGTACAGGGTCTCGACCGTCTCCTCCGTCAGGCAGACGATCCGTTCGGGCGGAAAGCGACGCATGCACCCCTGGCTTCGGTCGGGAGCCGGCCTTCACTCGCCGGCGTATCGCGACCGCCGGATATAGGCGCCCGGCCCGCACGGGCCTATCCGCGACAGAGCGGCCTCGGCCCGCGCCCGGGTCGGGTAGGCGCCGAGCACGGAGACGTCGAAGCCCGACGCGAATCCCGAGAACTTGTCCGAGACGTCGTTGAAGGGGCTTTCCCCGCAGGATTGCGCCTGCCGCCGCGTCCTGGCGACGGCCGCATCCGCGGCCCGGCTGCCCAAGCCGCCGTTGTTCCCGAAGGAGCCGAGCACCACCCACCAGCCCTCGTCCGCGAGGGGCACGCCGCGCATGGACTGTGCCTGGGCCGGGCCGGCGAGCGCCAGGAGGGCGAGCATCAGGGGACCGCGCATCTCAACTCCCCTCCGTCAGCGGGCCGGCACCGTCTCGGGCACTGCGAGCACGACCAAGCCGGGCTTCGCGCGCAGCTGGTCGAGGACGACGCTCGTCGGAACTCGGCCCTCGGCCCCAGCCGAGAGGCGCAGGCGATAGATGCCTCCGGCTCGGGGACCGTCCACGACGGACAGGCCGGTCTCCCCGAGAGCCTCCGTGATCTGAGCCGCCGTGGCCGTCGGCGCGAAGGCGACGAGGAGGAAGGTGCCGCCGGCAGTGGGGCCGCCCCCGCCATGCGAGGCCGTCTCGTAGGTCGCCGCCGGGCCACGCAGCCACGCGCCCGTCAACAGCCCCGCCTGAAGCAGGAGCAGGGCGCACGCGGCGATGGCCGAGCCCGCCAACATCGGCGGCGACAGGGCGGCCAGCGCCTCGCCCATGCGCCGGAGCCAACCGCGCGGCCCACGCTCCCGCGCGGCGAGGTCGGCGTCTATGCGCGCGAACAGGTCGTCCCGCGCCTTCGAGGACGGTGCGCCGAGGGCTTCGTTGACGGCGACCGTCTCATCCCGCTCGGCCCGGACCAGGTCGAGACGGCGGGCGAGCTCCGGGTCGCGGGCGAGCGCCGCCTCGATCCGGGTCCCGGCCGCGGGATCGAGGCGCCCGGTTGCGTGCCAGGGCAGGAGGTCGTCCTCGTCGCGCCCGGGGTCGGTCGTGGTCATCGCAGCCTCCTCACGGCCATCCCCGGTCGATGCCGGCCTTCAAGAGCAGGTCCGACAGGCGCTTGCGGGCATGGAACAGGCGGGTCTTCACGGTGCCCGCCGGGATGTCGAGGACCTGCGCCACCTCTTCGACGCCGAGCTCGTGGTAGTAGACGAGGTCGATCACGGTGCGGTGCTCGACCGAGAGGAGGTCGAGGCAGCGCCGCATGGCCTCCGCCTTGCTCGCCTTCTGCAGGGTGACCTCCGGCGTGTCGGCCTCGTCCTCGACCGCCTCGGCCATCTCCGGCTCCAGCGGTTCGTGCGGACGCCGCCGCAGGGTGGAGAGCGCCTTGAAGCGGGCGATGGTCAGCATCCAGGTCGTGACGCTGGACCGACCCTCGAAGCGGCCGGCCTGCTGCCAGACATCGAAGAAAACGTCGCTCATCAGGTCCTCCGCCCTGCTCGTATCGCGCACCATGCGGACGAGGAAGCGGAACACGGCGGCCGAGTGCCGGGCGTAGAGGCCCTGCATCGCCGAGCGGTCGCCACCGGCGATGCGCCGGATCAGGTCCTCGTCGGAGGGCGCGCTCATCCGCGCCCCTTCATGGGTCGCGCGAACGAGCCGAACGGTTCAACGGCGGGTACGAATTTCCATGTGGGGCCTAATTCGACGCGGTTCGCTCCCGGCATCACGGTTGCGCCGGCGCGGCCGCGCTGACCGGCGTCGCGCTCATGCCCGGCGCGGACGGGGTCTGCTGCGTCTCCGCCACCGGCGCCGTCAGGGCGTGGACCGCGCCCTCCGCATCGGCGAAGCCCGCGCCGAACTCCCGGTCCGGCCCCGGCGGTCCGAGGTCGCGGGCGCTATGCGTCAGGGCGGCGCGCACCTCGGCGGGCTTCAAGCCGGGCTTCGCCTGCAGCATCAGGGCGACGACGCCGCTAACCTGGGCGGCCGCCATCGAGGTGCCCGAGAGAAGCCCGTACCCCCCGTTCGGGGCAGCCACGAGGATGTCGACGCCCGGCGCGGCGACGCAGAGATGCGAGCCGCGGTTGGCGGCCGGGAACAGCCTGTCCTCCGCGTCCGTCGCGGTCACCGCGATGACGTTCGGGTCGGCGGCCGGGAACAGCGGCGGGGACGCCGGACCGGCGTTGCCGCCGGCGGCCACGTAGACGACGCCGCGCCCGGTCCCGGCGGCGAGGAACTCGGAGAGCGCCGCGTCCCAGGGACCGGCGAAGCTCATGTTGACCACGCGCGCGCCCTTCCTCTCGGACCAGTCCAGGCCCCGCAGGACGTGGAGCGTGGTGCCTTGCGCCCCGGCTCGGGTCTCGCCCGAGAAGGCGCGCACCGCGAGGAGGCGCGCCTCGGGTGCGGCGCTGGCGAGCTGCGCGCGGGCCCCAACGATGCCGGCGATGGCGGTGCCGTGTGGGTGCGCCGCCGGCTTGCTCCCGTCGAGGGCGTCGTGGCGCTCGGACACGGCGTCACGGAGCGCAGGGTGGGTGCCGTCTGGCTCGGAATCGATGACTGCGACCGTCACGTCCTTGCCCGTGGCCGCTGCGTGCGCCTCCTTCAGGCGGAGCTTGCCCACGACGTACTGGGCGCCGGAAAGGGCGGGCACGGCTTGGCCGACGAGGCCGTAGACATGGTTCGCCTGCGCCGAGGCGACGCGTGGGTCGCGCGCCAGGGCGGCGACCACCTCCGCGACGGACCTGCGGTCCTTGAAGCGGGCGCGGTGCAGGGTCACCGGCACCAGGGTGAAGGTGTCCGTCGAGACCAAGCCGAGACGCTCGCGGCGCAGGATCTCGGGCAAGCTTCCCGCGGGCGCGTCCGCCTTCAGGGCGAACAGGACCTCGCCTGGAACCTCGCCCGGCTCGGCGGGGCCGAGCGGGCCGGCGGCCGGGACCGATGCGGGAGCGGGCAGCTGCCGTCGCGGGGGAGGCGTTGCCTTGGCGAGCGCCGGTTTCGGGGGCTGCGGCTTGGCGACCGGCGCCGCGACGGGCTTGGGCCGCTCAGGCCGTTGCACGACCCTGGGTGGGGTTTCGCGAACAGGTGCCGCGTGCCGAGGGCGCGGGGCCGGGGTGGGCTCCGCCCGGTGGACGGGCACCGGGATTTGCGGTTGGGGGCGCGGCCTCGGCCGGTATGCCGGAGGCTCGTCCTCGTACTCGGGCTGGCGCACCGGCCGCCGGGGCGGCGGCTCCTCGTCCTCGGCCTCTTCCGCCCTCTGGCGCTGGGGTGGGATCAGACGGGGTATGACGCCGATCAAGCCCGGCAAGCCGATCATTGGGCCGCCGCGATAGCCGCCCCCGCCGTAACCGCCGTAGGGGCCTCCCGAACCGGATCCGGCCGGGCCGCGCATCTGCGCCTGGACGGCGAGGCAACCGGGGAAGAGGAGCACCGCCGCGATCAGGACGCGGCAAGGCCACCCACCCATCGACCGAACGAAGGCACTCCGCATCGCAGCACGTGCTCCCGCGACCGCCCGCCTCAGCCGGCGCGCGGCGCCGTGACTGTAGATGAGCGGCCAAACTCAGTCCACGCGGCCCGGATCATCCGGGCCGCGAAGTCCCGGCGGCGAACATCCAGCCTCAATCGCAGACACGGACCCGCCGAACGTAGACGTTGCCGAAATCGTCGTAGGTCCGCCGGACCTTCACGACGCACTCGTACGTCTCCTCCGACGTGGCGGCGACGGCGGTGCCGAGGACGACGCCCCCGTGACCGAAGCCATGGCTGTGGCCATGCCCGTGGAAGGGTTTCGCCTCGGCGGATCCGGCCGCGAGGCCCAAGCCGATGGTGCACAGGGCGGCGATGATCTTGGTCCGGGTCATGGCGGTACTCCTTCGGATGGTTCGGCCCGCTCGGTGCGGCCCCGATATCCGTTGGTCGCGCGACCCTGGCACCTGGTTCATGCGCCGTCTGAAAAAATCGGGCGCAGGATAATGCGCGCGGGTCGCTCGCTACCGGACCGTCCAGAGCGCCCCGGCCAACACGACGTTCGCCAAGGCGAGCATCACGAGCAGGCCGTACGCGGCATCGGCTCCGCCGTAAGTGAGCGCGACGGCGCCGAGCGAGGGAGCAAGGGCTTGCGCGACCAGGCCCGGCCGGGCGAGGCGGCCCACCAGGACCGGGTAGCGGGCCGGACCGAACAGGGCCAACGGCACGGTGCCCCGGGCGATGGAGTAGATCCCGTTGCCCGCACCGTAGAGCACGAGGGCGATGCCGACCACAGGGACGCCCGCGGCTAGGACAGCCAACCCGAGCGCCACCAAGACCATGGCCACGGTCAGTGTCCAGAGCGGGTGGTGCCGGCCCTTGTTAGCCATCTCGACAACGCGGGCTGCGACCTGGGCTGGCCCGATCAAGGCGCCGTACGACACGGCGGCGGCAAGCGCGACACCACGGGCCTGAAGCAGCGCGATTAGGTGCACCGAGACCAGCGTCATGACGGTGCCGCCCAGTGCCAGCATGCCCGCCATCAGCTGGAAGGCGCGCCGTTCCCGGGGCGAGAGTGGCGCATCGTCCCTGTGCCCCCGATTCCCGTCATCCTCCAAGGCTTGGGCCCTGGGGATCAGGCCGATTACCAGCGGCAAGGTCAAGGCGAGGTGTAGGCTGGCATAGGCGAGGCACGTGCCTCGCCAGCCGACCTGCTCGACAAGGAAGGCCGACAGCGGCCAGCACACCGTGCTCGCGAACCCTCCCCACAATGTCAGCGTGGTGATGGCCGGGCGGGCCTCGGCGCCGTAGAGCCGCCCGAGCGTGGCGAAGGCCGGGTCGTAGAGGCCGCAACCCATGCCCAGCCCGATGACCAGCCAACCCGCGAGGAACACCGGCAGGTTCGGCGCAAGTCCCAGGACGGCGAGACCGGCCGCCAGCAGCAGGGCCGCCAGCGTGAGGACCCGCCGACCTCCGTGACGGTGGATGGCGAGCCCGACGCGGGGCGACGCGAAGGCGGCCACCAGGAGCCCGATGGACAGGCCTCCGACCACCCAGGCCAGCGGCCAGCCGGTATCCGCGGCGATGGGGCCGGCGAGCACCGCCGGCAGGTAGAACGACGAGCCCCAGGCGAGGATCTGGACGATGCCGAGGGCCGGGATGACCTGCCACCGGGGCCGCGCGGCCATCGGCTCGCTACCGGACACCAAGCGCCGGAAGCCACAGCGCCAACGCGGCGAGGGTGGCGAGGAGCACCGGCGGCGTGATGACGAGACCGACCCGCATGTACTGACCCCAGGTGATGCGCTGGCCCTTGGTGTCGAGGACGTGCAGCCAGAGCAGGGTCGCCAGGCTGCCGATGGGGGTGAACTTCGGGCCCAGGTCGCAACCGATGACGTTGGCGTAGACCATGAGCTCGCGCATCAGGGGCGACAGGTCGGGCGCCTGCTGGATCGACAGCGCGCCCACCAGGACGCTCGGCATGTTGTTCATGACCGAGGATAGGATCGCGGCGGCGAACCCCGTGCCGATGGTGGCGACGAACGGACCAAAGCCCGAAAGCCAGACGAGCCCTTGCGCCAGGTAGTCGGTCAGCCCGGCGTTCCTGAGGCCGTAGACCACGAGGTACATGCCGAGGCTGAACAGCACGATCTGCCAAGGTGCGCCCGCCAGCACCTTGCGGATGGGGATGACGCGGCTGCGGTTGGCGAGCGCCAGCATGACCCCGGCGCCGGCGCAGGTCACGACAGAGACCGGCACGCCGAACGGCGCGGTGACGAAGTAGGCGACCAGCAGCAGGCCCAGGAGCGGGAACGCCGCCCGGAACACGAGCGGATCGCGGATGGCGTGCCGTGGGGCCTCCAGCTCGCCGACCGGATACGTGGCCGGCAGGTCGCGGCGGTAGAATAGCCAGAGCACGATCAGGGTCGCGGCCAGTGAGACGAGGTTCACCGGCACCATCACGGCGGCGTAGCGGCTGAATGAAATCTCGAAGAAGTTGGCCGAGACGATGTTGACGAGGTTCGAGATGACCAGCGGCAGGCTGGTCGAGTCCGCCACGAACCCGCAGGCGACGATGAACGCCAGGGCGGCCGCCGGCTTGAAGTCGAGGCGCAGCAGGATGGCGAGCACGATGGGGGTGAGCAGCAGGGCGGCGCCGTCGTTGGCGAAGAACGCCGCGATGGCCGCGCCGAGGAGGATCACCAGCGGGAAGAGCAGGCGACCCCGGCCCCTGCCCCAACGGGCGATGTGCAGGGCCGCCCAATGGAAGAAGCCGGCCTCGTCGAGGAGCAGCGAGATGATGATGAGGGCGACGAAGGTGAAGGTGGCGTCCCATACGATGTGCCAGACCACCGGGATGTCGCCGGGATGGATGACCCCGGTGGCGAGCGCGACGGCGGCCCCGATCAGGGCGCTCCATCCGATGCCGAAGCCCTTGGGCTGCCAGATGACGAAGACGAGGGTGACCACGAAAATGGCGAGCGCGAGCATCGGCACCTTTTCTTGTTCTTGATGGAGCGGGAGACGGATGGCGGATCAGGCGGTGGCGACGCGGCGCCCGTGCTCGTTGACGACGCGCTCGCCGTCCTCCTTGACGAACTCGCCCTGCTGGGCTGGCAGGAGGTCCAGCGCGGCCTCCGAGGGACGGCACAGGGCGACGCCCTTGGGGCTCACCACCAGCGGGCGGTTGAGCAGGATCGGGTGGGCCTCGATGGCGTCGAGGAGCTGATCGTCGGTCAGCGCGGGGTCGGCGAGGCCCATCTCGGCGTAGGGCGTCCCCTTCTCGCGCAGGAGACCGCGGACCGGGATTCCGGCCCGGCCGGCAAGCTGGCGCACCAAGGCCCGGTTCGGGGGCGTCTTCAGGTACTCGACCACGTGCGGCTCGATGCCGGCGTTGCGGATGAGGGCCAGGGTATTGCGGGAGGTTCCGCAATCCGGGTTGTGGTAGATGACGACGTCCATCACGCGACCTCCGGGCGGGGGGACGTGGCGCCGGCGAGATGGCCGATCTCGCGGACCTTGGCGGACAGGGCCACCCCGTCCAGGCTGGAAAGCGGAAGGGCCACGAAGGCCGCGATCCGGTTCCTGAGGTAGCGTTGCGCGGTGACGAAGGCGCGCTTGCGCTCCATCTCGGAGCCATCGACCGCTGCGGGGTCCTCGATGCCCCAGTGGGCCGTCACCGGCTGGCCCGGCCAGTAAGGGCAGGCCTCGCCGGCGGCGTTGTCACAGACCGTGAAGACGAAATCCATGACGGGCGCGTCCGGCCCGGCGAACTCGTCCCAGGACTTCGAGCGCAGCCCCTCGGTCGGGTAGTCGCTCTCGCGCAGGACCTGCAGCGCCAGGGGGTGCGCCTCGCCCTTGGGCTGGCTGCCGGCCGAGAAGGCGCGGAAGCGGCCGCCTCCCTCCTTGTTGAGCATGGCCTCGGCCAGGATCGAGCGGGCGGAGTTGCCGGTGCAGAGGAACAGGACGTTGTAGGCGGGCTCAGGCATGGAGGGTCTCCCCGGTGGTGCAGTCGCAGGCGGCGAGCGCGGCCACGGCCGGGTTGCACACCTCGGGGTGGCCCTGGCAGCAGTCGCGCATGAGGAACTGGACGAGGTCCGACAGGCCGGCGTAGGCGGCGCTGTAGATGACCGACTTGCCCTCGCGCCGGGACGTGATCAGCCCGGCGTGGCTGAGTTCCTTGAGGTGGAAGGACAGGTTGTTGCCGGCGACGTTGACGGCCTCGGCGAGCACGCCGGCGGCGAGGCCGTCGGGGCCGGCGGTGACCAGGGCGCGCACGACCCGGAGGCGATGCTCCTGTCCGAGCGCCGCGAAGGCGGCGAGGGCTTGCCGTTCGTCCATCGAATGACCTACATATCAACTTCTGTTGAAACGTAGAGGAACGAAACGCCTTGGACAAGCCCCAGCAGCCGTTCTCCGACGGGATGCCGAACCTGAGCGAGGCGCACTTCGAGGCGCCGACCGCGGAGCGGGTGCAAGCGTCGACGCCGCTCGACCACGCACCCCGCTTCCTGATCCTCTACGGGTCGCTCCGCGAGCGCTCGTTCAGCCGTTTCCTGGCCTACGAGGCGGCCCGGCTCCTTGAGGCGATGGGCGGCGAGGTCCGCATCTACGACGCACACGGCCTTCCGCTGCCGGACGACAGCACCGCCGACCATCCGAAGGTGCAGGAGCTACGGCAGCTCTCGATCTGGTCGGAGGGGCAGGTCTGGGTCAGCCCGGAGCGGCACGGCAACATGACCGGGGTGATGAAGGCCCAGGTCGATTGGCTGCCGCTCAGCGAGGGCTCGGTGCGACCGACGCAGGGGCGGACGCTGGCGGTGATGCAGGTCTCGGGCGGATCGCAGAGCTTCAATGCCGTGAACGCCCTGCGTGTTCTCGGGCGCTGGATGCGGATGGTGACTATCCCGAACCAGTCGTCGGTGCCGATGGCCTACAAGGAGTTCGACGATGCCGGCCGCATGAAGCCGGGACCGCTCTACGACCGGGTCGTGGACGTCTGCGAGGAGATGATGAAGTTCACGCTCCTGACCCGGGGGCGGGCCGACTACCTCGTCGACCGCTATTCCGAGCGGAAGGAGCGCGAGCCCGACCGGCTCAAGGCGGTCGCCGCTGACATCGGGTTCGTAAGTCGCTGAGGCCGTCCTCGGTACCGGGGGAAGCGGCGCAGCTCATTCCGGACCCCGCGCAGGACCTTCGCGACGCTGGACGAGACCCGGCAGAACCTCAACCTGATGTTCGACCCGGATCATCGCGACTTCTTCTGCGAACAGGTTCCCGAAGCGTTCAGCCCCGTCCCGGGAGGCTAGGGCCGGATGGGCGCAACGCGCTGCGACCCGAAGGTCGTCGACGAGGCGCATGCCCCCTTGCGCCCGGGGACGTACATGCTCTCGCCGGTGGCGACGCGCGGCGGCCGGGCGACGTAGGCGAGGCAACGCTGGCCATGCAAGGTGATCTCGCCGAAATAGACGCCCCACCTTGACGCGGTGCCGCTGCGCTTCGGCGCCTTCTTGCCCGGGGCCTCACGGGCGAGGCGTACGAGGAATCCCGTCGGCACCCCACCATGGGACGTCGGGCTCACGCCCTGCGTCAGCTTGATGTTGTCCCACCAAGTGATGAGGATGTGGCGCTGGGCGAGGTCGACATCGCCCGGCAGGCGGGTGTTGTCGCCGATCCCAAACAGGTACTTCAGGTACACGCTCTGCTTCGGCATGACGTGGACGCTGGCCCAGACGCCTTCGCCTGCCTGGTTTCACTCGATCTGGTTCAGGCCGACCACGCCGGAGCGCGTGTACTTGACGGCCGACTGCGTCCACTGGGAGTTGCGGCGCAGGTGCTTGTCGAACTGCTTCCGGATCTCGACAACGGCGTGCTTGGCCGTCTCGTCGAGCGCCCAGCCGGCGGCGCGCCAATACTTGGCGATGCCGACGGTCAAGACGAAGCGGTCGCGCCAAGCCTCGATGTTCGGCGCGACGTCGGTGGCGAGTTGGACGCGGAAGGTGGCGCTCATGCCCGGCAGCTTGCCCGGCCATGCGCGCCCCGTTCCAGGCTACGCGGCCGCCGGACACGCCGAAGCCGGTCGCGACGCGCTGGCCGGCAGGATTGCAAGGCCTTTCCTGGTGGCCGCATCGCCCCGAGCAATTTTTCAGCACGGAACAGCCATCCGACGCGCCCAGGGAGGCTCGCCTGGTGGGGGGATTTTTATTTTCCGATAGGCGACCCGTCCGCATCCACGAGCCGGCGTAGCCCCCGTTTTCTCGCCTCCTGCGAGGAGTGGTCTGCGGACCCGCCAGCCGAGCCCGATTGCCCGGGCTTCTCAAATGCTTGCGACGCGCGGACATTGCTGAGGTTCGCGCGTCGGGTGTGGTGCCCCGTCGAGCCGCGAGACCGGGTCAACGGGTCCAGCACATGCGTTTCAGCCAAGGGGATGACGCTCCCCTTTCCTTCTCCCATCACGTGCCGGAGAGCGCCTTGACGCGCCTTGGCATCCCCTTCGGTCGAACGCGCGACGACCGCGCCGTCCAGCGCGCCATTGTCGGCCAGGCTCTCGTCCGGCACGATGGCGGCGGCGGCCGCATCTCGTATTCGCGCTCGGGCGAGTGGTGGAAGCTCGACCGCTACGAGGACACCCCATTCGGACGCACCCGCGTCCTCGGCACGGTCGACACGCTGACCGACATGGGGCTGCTCGCCAGCTTCAGGGCCAAGCCCGGCGCCCACCTTGCCGAGGAAAAGGCCGACCGGCTGCAGTCGGCCTTTTGGGCGACCGAGTCCCTCGTGCAGGCCATGAGCGGCGAGGCCGTCGAGCACCGGCGCCCGCGCGTGCCCGTGCTGCTCCGGGACGAGAACGGTGACCCGGTGGCCCTGCCGAAGACGCAGAAGGTCCAGCGCATCATCCGCACCATGGAGCGCCGCAACGAGGAACGTGCCGGCATCCATGTGAGCGTCAACCCGAAGGCCGTGGCGCAGGGGCGTTGGCGGTTCTCAAACCATCACTGGTGGGCGCTCACCGACGCGGGCGAGTGGACGTGCGTCAGGGGCGAGGAGCACGCCTACATGGTTCAGATGTTCGCCCGGCGTTCATTCGACCTGCACGGGCGCATGTATGGCTTTTGGACCGGCCTGCCCGGCGTGCGTCGGTCCGAGCTCCTCCTGAACGGGGAGCCCGTCTGCGAGGAAGAGCCGGATTGGAGCTGCCTCCATCTGGACCTCGCCTACGCGATGTGCGGCCTGCGCCTCGACGGTGACGCCTACGGGGTGCCGGGGACCGAGGGCGTCAGCCGGAACCAACTGAAGGGTGCGGTGAACACCTCCCTGAACTCCGGGGCCCCCCTGGCGACCACCCGGAGCCTTATGCAGAAGCGGTTCGAGCGCGGGAAGGACGGCAAACGCAAGTGGCCGCTCTCGATGACCTGGGACAAGACGAGGGCGGTCATGGCGCGCATCGAGGAGCGGCACGAGCCCATCCGGCACCTGTTCAACAGCGACGCGGGCGTGAGGCTCATGCGTATCGACGCCGATATGGCCGGGCAGGTCATGGACGCCTGCGCGAAGGCGAGCATCCCGTGCTTGCCGGTGCACGATAGCTTCTCCGTCCCGGCCCAGCACAAGGGGTTCGTCGAGGGCGTGATGGGTGAGGTTCTCGACCGCACCCGCGACAGACTTTCTGTTTCGGGTTCAACGGTTTACTCCGTCGCTCGCCTACACTGTGCGGGGGCGGAGGCGGGCCTGCCGGGGGCGGAGCCCCTGCGGGCGTCGTCCGTGGAACCTCGGGACCCGGGCGTGGTGGAGGTCTCCAGCCCTTGCGGGGAGACCGTGTCCGTGCCCCCGGTCTCTACCCGGACCCTCGCACCCGCACCCTCTCAGGATGAACCGCTGGCCTCGGTCGCGGTCTCCTACCCGGACCCGCGCACCTCTACCCGGATCCTCGCACCTGCCGTCCTCGCCATCTCCTGGCCCTCGCAGGACGTATCTACCGACCCTCGCACCAGCACCTCGGAACCTACTCCCGAGCCGACGTCCAGGGCGGGCCGTACAGCCCCCTCAACCTTCTCGACCTCCCCTTACCCTCGCACTCCGTCACCTGCCGTCCCTTACCGTCTCTGCCCGACCCTGAGGATAGACATGACCTCCTGCAGCCCCGCCGTCGTCGCGGTTCCCGACCCGCACCCTCACGTTATCTACGACGTCGACGGCACCCCGGTCCGCGGCCTGCCGGTGATGCTCCGCCCCATGGCCGAGGATCTCATCGCCGCCGGGCACGACCCGTACGCGCCCCCTGCCGCCCCCCCTCCGA